>NZ_JBLTJC010000111.1:0-29020 GCF_048158785.1 Streptomyces colwelliae
AGCGACAGGGCCCGTGCCGACCGTGGTGGTCGGTCGGCACGGGCCCGGCGGAGAAGAAGTAGCGGAGAAGAAGTACAGGCCAGGACGGGTGCTAGTCGGCGGAAGACGGGTGCTAGTCGGCGAAAAGGGAGCCGAACTGGGCCGTGCCCGCGGTGGAGACGCCCACCGAGGTCACGGAGAGGGCGCGGGAGCCGGTCGTACCGATCTTCGTGCCGGTGGAGGGCAGGTAGGTCACCGCTCCGTCGCCGCCGTCCTCGGCCTGGCCGATGATCAGGTCCGCCTTGCCGTCGCCGTTGACGTCGTCGAGCTTGACGTCCTCGCCGAACAGGTCGTTCTTCTCGTCGGTGCCGGGGACACCCGCCGTGCTCTGCGCGAAGGACTGGAGGCCGGTGGCGGTGTTGATGCCGCTCGCGGAGCCGTACATGACGGTGACCATGCCGGCGTTGGAGACGCTGCCGAGGTCCTCCGCCGGGGTGGAGACCACGAGGTCCTGGTAGCCGTCGCCGTTGACGTCACCCAGGTCCAGGTCCCAGCCGAAGCCGTCGCCCTTCTCCGAACTGCCGGGTACGTTCCCGGTGTTCTGGGTGATGCCGGTGGTCGAGGCCGGGCCGGACGCGGAACCGTAGGTGATGCTGGCCTTGCCGCCGTTCGCGGCGTCGGGGATGGTCTGGCCGCTGCTGGTGGTCGCGTCCCAGTCGGCGCCCGTGACGATGTCGCCGTAGCCGTCGCCGTTGATGTCGCCGATGCCGGTGACGATGCCGGGCTTGAGGGTCTTGACGCCCGTGACGCTCAGGCCGGTCGCGGTGCCGGGCAGGAAGTAGTTGGTGTTCCAGCCGTTGTCGGTCTGCGTCTCGTAGCCGTCGACCACCAGGTCGGTACGGCCGTCGCCGTTCACGTCACCGGCGGTGAGCTGCTCCGGGCCGTACGGGAAGCCCGAACTGCCGGGCTGGATCGGGGGCTTGACGGTGTAACGGCCGCCGGGCTGGCCGGTGGAGCTGCTGAAACCGCCCTTGTAGACATAGAGGGTGGCGGCCGAACTGCCCACCGCCAGGTCCGCCTTGCCGTCGCCGTCGAAGTCGCCGGCCGCCAGGGACAGGCCCCAGTAGTCGTGCGAGGAGACGGCCGGGTCCGGTACGTCGCTGCTCTTGCCGGTGAGGCCGCTCGCCGAGCCCCACAGGATCGCGAGGGCGCCGCCGTCGGTGTCGGTGCCGACCTTCTCGCTCGGCGAGGCCACGGCGAGGTCGTCGTAGCCGTCGCCGTTGAAGTCGGCGTACGCCGTCGCGCCGCCGAACCAGTCGCCGGCCTCGGCGGTGCCGGGCACGGTGCCGGAGTTCTGGCTGATGACCGAGCGCTTGGCCGAGGTCACGCCGGAGGCGCTGCCGTACAGCGCGACTATCTGGCCGGCGTTGGCGTGGCCGCTGACGTAGGCGCCGGGGGCCGAGGCCACGACGTCGCCGAATCCGTCGCCGTTGAAGTCGGCCTTCGCGACCTTGAACGAGTCGGCGGCGGTGGCCGTCGTCGCCGAGAGCGTGAGCAGACCGCCGGTGAGCGCGGCCGCGGCGGCCGTCGCGAGGGCGAGGCGTAGGTGCGGGTGGTGCTTCTGGTGCATGCGGGGTTCTCCTGCGGCATGCGGGGGATGCGTGGCGGGCATCCGCGTCGATGGGGTGCGGACCGTCCGTGTTTGCCAGGAGTTGTCCTTGGCTTCACGGGTGGTTGGCGATCAGGAGACCTGTGATGGTGCGTAAAGGTTGTACGTGACTTCGGAGGTGGGCGGCCCGGCAGATGGGTGGCCAGGTAGGGGCCCCTTGCCTGAACTGTGTTGCCGGCCGGGGGGACTTGCTGCTTACGACGTGCAGACGTCCTTGAGTTGACTCGCCGCCGCGTCGATCTTGCTGGAGTCGGGGTTCGTGTCGCCGTTCAGGATGGCCTTGTTGTAGTCGGAGATCGCCTTGTTGAGGTTGTCGACCGCCTTGTCGACCTTGGTGTTGTCCGAGTCGGTGTCGATCTTGGCGATGGATTCGTTGTCGTGGATCGCCCTGAGGCTGTCGGAGATCGTGTTCCAGTTCTTCAGACAGTTCAGGGAGCTGGAGGCGTCGGAGGTGTCAGAAGGGTCGGTCGGGTCGCAGGCCGTCAGCAGTCCGGCAGTGAGGGCTATGGCTGCGGCTGTGGTGGCGAGGGCGGCCGTACGGCGGATGCGGTGGCGGTTCTTGGTCATGGAAGTCCTTCGGGGTGAGTTCTGCCTGGGGGACTGCGACTGCGACTGCGACTGCGGGGGCATCGGGGCGGGGTCAGGCCCAGGGCTCTTCCAGCCGCGCCTTGGCGGTCTGCTCGCGGCGGTTCGTTATCAGGCCGCCCGCCGCGCCCAGGGAGACCAGGCCCATCCCGGCCGCGGTCGCGATGCCCTTGACGCCGTCCATGGAGAGGTAGCAGAACGCGGCCACACCGCCGTTGAAGAGGAACAGGAACCACAGCGTCGACCGCTTCGACAGGAACGCCTTGATCTTGGGCTTCTTCGCGATGCGCGAGCCGGCCAGGAGGGAGACGGCGATTCCGGTGTAGGTGGCGGCGTTCTTCGCCGTACCGTCCAGCACCGCCCCGGAGGCCGTGCTCGCGGCGAGGCCGCCGACGAAGAACGACCACAGCAGCAGGTTGGCGACGAACGACTTCACGGTGGCGAGCAGCGACTTCACGGGATTTCCTTCGGCGGGGATCGGAGGAGAGGGGTTGTTATCTCTGGCCTCTACGATTCCGTCGCGGACTCGCCGTCACGAGGGACCGTCCTCCCGAATGCATGGTGTAGTCCGCTACACCTCGGAGGTGGGTGGGTGACGGTACGACGATGCCCCGCACCCCTTCAGCGAGGGGGCGGGGCATGGTCGTAGAAGACTGGCTGGTTGCTACTTCACCGGCTGGGGCTCCGGGGCGTTCTCCGGTTCCGAGGTGCCCGCCGGGGGCTCGTCCTCGGACGGCTTCTTGACCGAGTCGAGGAGGAGCTGGGCCACGTCGACCACCTGGATCGACTCCTTGGCCTTGCCGTCGTTCTTCTTGCCGTTGACCGAGTCGGTGAGCATGACCAGGCAGAACGGGCAGGCCGTCGACACGATGTCCGGGTTGAGGGAGAGGGCCTCGTCGACGCGCTCGTTGTTGATGCGCTTGCCGATCCTCTCCTCCATCCACATGCGGGCGCCGCCGGCGCCGCAGCAGAAGCCGCGTTCCTTGTGGCGGTGCATCTCCTCGTTGCGCAGGCCGGGCACGCTGGCGATGATCTCGCGCGGGGGTGTGTAGATCTTGTTGTGGCGGCCCAGGTAGCAGGGGTCGTGGTAGGTGATGATGCCCTCGACCGGGGTGACGGGGATCAACTTGCCGTCGTCGACGAGGTGTTGGAGCAGCTGGGTGTGGTGGATGACCTCGTAGTCGCCGCCGAGCTGCGGGTACTCGTTGCCGATCGTGTTCAGGCAGTGCGGGCACGTCGCGACGATCTTCTTCGCCGACTTCGGTTTCGCGGATTCCGCCACGACCTTGCCGTCGTCGTCCAGCTCCTCGCCGAACGCCATGTTCAGGGCCATGACGTTCTCCATGCCGAGTTCCTGGAACAGGGGCTCGTTGCCGAGCCTCCGCGCCGAGTCACCCGTGCACTTCTCGTCGCCGCCCATGATCGCGAACTTCACGCCCGCGATGTGGAGGAGTTCCGCGAAGGCCTTCGTGGTCTTCTTCGCGCGGTCCTCCAGGGCGCCTGCGCAGCCGACCCAGTACAGGTACTCGACCTCGGTGAGGTCCTCGATGTCCTGGCCGACGACCGGGACCTCGAAGTCGACCTCCTTGAGCCACTCCAGGCGCTGCTTCTTCGCCAGGCCCCAGGGGTTGCCCTTCTTCTCCAGGTTCTTCAGCATCGTGCCCGCCTCGGACGGGAACGCGCTCTCGATCATCACCTGGTAGCGGCGCATGTCGACGATGTGGTCGACGTGCTCGATGTCGACCGGGCACTGCTCCACGCAGGCGCCGCAGGTGGTGCAGGACCACAGGACGTCCGGGTCGATGACGCCGTTCTCTTCGAAGGTGCCGATCAGCGGGCGTTCCGCCTCCGCGAGGGCCGCTGCGGGGACGTCCTTCAGCTGCTCCTCGGTCGCCTTCTCCTCGCCCTCCATCGACTTGCCGCCGCCCGCCAGCAGGTACGGGGCCTTGGCGTGCGCGTGGTCGCGGAGGGACATGATCAGGAGCTTGGGGGAGAGGGGCTTGCCGGTGTTCCAGGCGGGGCACTGCGACTGGCAGCGGCCGCACTCGGTGCACGTGGAGAAGTCCAGCAGGCCCTTCCAGGAGAACTGCTCGACCTGCGATACGCCGAAGACGTCGTCGTCGCCCGGGTCGGTGAAGTCGATCGGCTGGCCGCCCGACGTCATCGGGAGCAGGGCACCGAGGGAGGTCTCACCGGTCGCGTTGCGCTTGAACCAGATGTTCGGGAACGCCAGGAAACGGTGCCAGGCGACGCCCATGTCGGTCTTCAGGGCGACCGTGATCATCCAGATGAAGGAGGTCGCGATCTTCACGCCGGCGAAGAGGTACGTGAGGTTCTGGAGCGTGGAGACGTCCAGGTGCTCCAGGCCCGAGATCACCGGGTACGAGATGAAGAAGGACGCCTCGTAGGCGTCGACGTGGTGCTGGGCGCCCTCGAGCGCGTGCAGCATGAAGATGCAGACGCCGACGATGAGGATGACGGCCTCGACGAAGTACGCCTGGCCGAAGTTGGAGCCGGCGAAGCGGGACTTGCGGCCCGGTCGGTCCGGCTTGCTCAGCTGGCGGATCACGATCAGGGCGAGGATGCCGAGGACCGTCATCGTGCCGATGAACTCGACGAAGACGTTGTACGGCGCCCATTCACCGATGACCGGCAGCAGCCAGTCGGCCTGGAAGAGCTGGCCGATGGCGTTGACGATCGTCAGCAGCAGCGAGAAGAAGCCCACCGCCACGAACCAGTGCGCGACGCCGACGACACCCCAGCGGTTCATCCGGGTGTGACCGAGGAACTCCTTGGCCACGGTGACGGTGCGCTGGACGGGCTCGTCGGTGCGGGTGCCCGCTGGCACGTTCTGGCCGAGTCGCATGAAGGTGTAGATCTGAAGGACGGCGCGGGCGAACAGCGCCACACCGACGACGATCAGTACCAGCGACACGATGATCGCGGCGAGTTGCATTTCAGGGCTCCTCGGGCCTGCGAGGGGTCATTGGCATTACCACCCAGCATATTACTAAGCGGTAACTTAATCGGTTCGACCGAGACTACCCCTATCTTGCGTCGCACTGTAGCCAGCCGTGCGGTGATCTGTGTCGCTGAGGGTTGCCTAAAAAGGCCTGCTCCAGGCTTGTTCCCAAGCTTGTTACGGTCCGATCGTGTTATTCGTACTGAATTGGTACATTTGCGTCTAATTTAGATCCGTGCTCTACGGGATTCTCGCCGCCACGACCGCCCTCCTCCTCTCCGCCCTCCTCGCGGCGCTGCTCCGGGTGCCCGCCCTGCGCGCGAGAATCCTCGACCGCAGACGGCGCGCGCGCCCGGTACCGCTGCTCGGGGGACTGGCCGTCGTGATCGCCGTCGCGTCGGTGACCTGGCTGTGCGACTGGACCGGCGTCGCACCCCTCGGTGACGGTGTCGGCGGGCTCCTCGCCGCCGGGTCCGCGGTGGCCGCGCTCGGGCTCGTCGCCGACGTCTGGCGGCTGAAGACCCGGTTCCTGGTCCTCGGTACGGCGGTGGCGGCGGCCTGTGTCGTGCCGTACGGCGAGATGGGGGTGCCCGGCGGGCTGCTGGCCGCGGCCTGGATCGTGTTCGTCGCCGGTGCCTTCAAGGGGCTCGATCACGCCGACGGGCTCGCCGGGACCGTGGGGGTGGTCACCGCCTTCGGGGTGGGGGCCTGTGCGGCGATGGAAGTGATGGACGGGCTCGCGGTGTTGCTGAGTGTGCTGGCCGCCGCGCTCACCGGGTTCCTGATGCACAACTGGCATCCCGCGCGGATCGCGCTCGGTGCGTGCGGGTCGCTGTTCACGGGGTTCGTGATCGCCTCGGCCGCCGTGGTCACGCAGGCCGGGCGCGGGTTCGCGTCCAGTGCGGGCGTCTTGTTCGCGCTCACCGCCGTCGCCAGTGCCGATGCCGTGCTGGTGCTGCTGTCGCGGCGGCTGGCCGGGCGGGCGCTGCTGCGGGGCGGGCCGGACCATCTCGCCCATCGGCTGCGGCGGTTGGGGCTCACTCCGCAGGGGGCGGTGGTGCTGCTCGCGATCGGGGGGTTCTCCGGAGTGCTCGTCGGGGTGCTCGTGCACAACGGGTGGGTGGGTGAATCCGCCGTCATGTGGGTGGCGGGCGGGGCCCTGGTCGTCGTGTTCGGACTGCTTAAAGTCTCTGTCTACGGGGGGCGGCGTGCCGTGTCCTCGCAGGTCAGGGCTCAGTTGCGTGTAAGGAACGGATAAGAGTTGAGCCTGGTCGACTCAGCTCTGTTGACCCAGCGGTGAGTGTCGTGCACACTTGAGTCCGTTCCACTCAAGTCATTGCTGGAGGAATCAACCATGGCACGTGCGGTCGGCATCGACCTGGGCACGACTAACTCCGTCGTCAGCGTTCTTGAAGGCGGCGAGCCCACCGTCATCACCAACGCAGAGGGCGCCAGGACCACGCCGTCCGTCGTCGCCTTCGCCAAGAACGGCGAGGTGCTCGTCGGAGAGGTGGCCAAGCGCCAGGCGGTCACGAACGTTGACCGGACCATCCGTTCCGTGAAGCGCCACATGGGCACGGACTGGAAGATCGAGCTCGACGGGAAGAACTTCAACCCGCAGCAGATGAGCGCCTTCATCCTGCAGAAGCTGAAGCGCGACGCCGAGGCCTACCTGGGTGAGAAGGTCACGGACGCGGTCATCACCGTCCCGGCCTACTTCAACGACTCCGAGCGCCAGGCGACGAAGGAAGCCGGCGAGATCGCCGGTCTCAACGTCCTGCGCATCGTCAACGAGCCCACCGCGGCTGCGCTGGCGTACGGCCTCGACAAGGACGACCAGACGATCCTCGTCTTCGACCTCGGTGGCGGCACCTTCGACGTGTCCCTCCTGGAGATCGGCGACGGCGTCGTCGAGGTGAAGGCCACGAACGGCGACAACCACCTCGGTGGTGACGACTGGGACCAGCGGGTCGTCGACTACCTGGTGAAGCAGTTCGCGTCCGGCCACGGCGTGGACCTGGGCAAGGACAAGATGGCCCTCCAGCGTCTGCGTGAGGCTGCCGAGAAGGCCAAGATCGAGCTGTCCAGCTCCACCGAGACCTCGATCAACCTGCCCTACATCACGGCGTCCGCCGAGGGCCCGCTGCACCTGGACGAGAAGCTCACCCGGGCTCAGTTCCAGCAGCTGACGGCCGACCTGCTGGAGCGCTGCAAGACGCCGTTCCACAACGTCATCAAGGACGCCGGCATCTCCATCAACGAGATCGACCACGTCGTCCTCGTCGGTGGCTCCACCCGTATGCCGGCCGTCGCCGAGATCGTCAAGGAGCTGACCGCCGGCCAGGACGCCAACAAGGGCGTCAACCCGGACGAGGTCGTCGCCATCGGCGCGTCCCTCCAGGCCGGTGTCCTCAAGGGTGAGGTCAAGGACGTCCTGCTCCTCGACGTGACCCCGCTGTCCCTCGGTATCGAGACCAAGGGAGGGATCATGACCAAGCTCATCGAGCGCAACACCACGATCCCGACCAAGCGGTCCGAGATCTTCACCACCGCCGAGGACAACCAGCCCTCCGTGCAGATCCAGGTCTACCAGGGCGAGCGCGAGATCGCGGCGTACAACAAGAAGCTCGGGATGTTCGAGCTGACCGGTCTGCCGCCGGCCCCGCGTGGTGTCCCGCAGATCGAGGTCTCCTTCGACATCGACGCCAACGGCATCATGCATGTCACGGCCAAGGACCTCGGCACCGGCAAGGAGCAGAAGATGACCGTCACCGGCGGCTCCTCGCTGCCGAAGGACGAGGTCGACCGCATGCGCCAGGAGGCCGAGCAGTACGCGGACGAGGACCACCGTCGCCGCGAGGCCGCCGAGTCCCGCAACCAGGGCGAGCAGCTCGTCTACCAGACGGAGAAGTTCCTCAAGGACAACGAGGACAAGGTCCCCGGCGAGGTCAAGACCGAGGTCGAGGCCGCCGTCGAGGAGCTGAAGGCCGCGCTGAAGGGCGAGGACACCGCCGAGATCCGTACGGCCACCGAGAAGGTCTCCGCCGTCTCGCAGAAGGTCGGCCAGGCCATGTACGCCGACGCCCAGGCCACCCAGGCCGCGGGCGCCGACGCCCCGGGTGCCGAGGCGCCCAAGGCGGACGACGACGTGGTGGACGCCGAGATCGTGGATGACGAGCGCAAGGACGGTGCCGCGTGACGGAGGAGACCCCGGGCTTCGACGAGAAGCCTGATGTCCCTTCCGGCGCCACCCCCGACGACGCCGAGCCGCAGGCCGCCTCCCCCTCCAGCAGTGGGGAGGGGGCGGCCCCGGCAGGGGACGCAAGTGCACAGATCGCCGGTCTGACCGCTCAGCTGGACCAGGTGCGCAAGGCGCTCGAAGAGCGCACCGCGGACCTCCAGCGGCTCCAGGCCGAGTTCCAGAACTACCGCCGCCGGGTCGAGCGCGACCGGATCGCGGTCAAGGAGGTCGCCGTGGCGAACCTCCTGACCGAGCTGATGCCCACGCTCGACAACATCAACCGCGCGCGGGAACACGGTGAACTCGTCGGCGGTTTCAAGTCGGTGGCGGAATCCCTGGAGACCGCCGCGGCGAAGATGGGACTTCAGCAGTTCGGCAAGGAGGGCGAGCCCTTCGATCCGACGATCCACGAGGCCCTCATGCACTCGTACGCGCCGGACGTCACCGAGACGACCTGCGTGGCGATCCTGCAGCCCGGGTATCGCATCGGCGAGCGCACCATCCGCCCCGCGCGGGTGGCCGTCGCCGAGCCGCAGCCCGGGGCCACGGGGACCGGCAAGGCGGAGGACGAGTCCGAGGCCGGCGACGAGAAGGACAACGGCCCTGAAGAGGGCTGACGCAGCCGGCGCATCGAGCGGACCGAAGGAGGGACGTCGAGGATGAGCACCAAGGACTTCATCGAGAAGGACTACTACAAGGTCCTCGGCGTCCCCAAGGACGCCACCGAGGCCGAGATCAAGAAGGCGTACCGGAAGCTCGCCCGCGAGTTCCACCCGGACGCCAACAAGGGCAACGCCAAGGCCGAGGAGCGCTTCAAGGAGATCTCCGAGGCCAACGACATCCTCGGTGACCCCAAGAAGCGCAAGGAGTACGACGAGGCCCGCTCCCTCTTCGGCAACGGCGGCTACCGCCCGGGGCCGGGCGGCGCGGCCGGCGGCAACTTCAACTTCGACCTGGGCGACCTCTTCGGAGGCGGCGCCCAGGGCGGCGGTGGCGCCGGGGGTGCCGGCGGCTTCGGCGGCGGGATCGGTGACGTCTTCGGCGGCCTGTTCAACCGCGGCGGCACGGGCACGACCCGTACGCAGCCCAGGCGCGGCCAGGACATCGAGTCCGAGGTCACGCTCAGCTTCACGGAGGCCATCGAAGGGGCCACGGTGCCGCTGCGGATGTCCTCGCAGCAGCCCTGCAAGGCCTGTTCGGGCACCGGCGACAAGAACGGCACACCGCGCGTGTGCCCGACCTGCGTCGGCACCGGCCAGGTCGCGCGCGGCTCCGGCGGCGGTTTCTCGCTCACGGACCCGTGCCCGGACTGCAAGGGCCGGGGCCTGATCGCCGAGCACCCGTGCATCGAGTGCAAGGGCAGCGGGCGTGCCAAGTCGTCGCGGACCATGCAGGTCCGGATCCCCGCTGGGGTCACGGACGGCCAGCGCATCCGGCTGCGCGGCAAGGGCGCACCGGGTGAACGGGGCGGTCCCGCAGGGGACTTGTACGTCATGGTGCATGTCGACGCGCACCCCGTGTTCGGCCGCAAGGAGGACAACCTCACGGTGACGGTCCCGGTGACCTTCACCGAGGCGGCACTCGGCGGCGAGGTCAGGGTGCCCACCCTGGGCGGGCCCCCGGTGACGCTGAAGCTGCCCCCGGGCACGCCCAACGGGCGGACGATGCGGGCCCGCGGCAAGGGCGCCTTCCGCAAGGACGGCACCCGGGGTGATCTCCTCGTGACCGTCGAGGTGAGTGTCCCGAAGGACGTCACGGGGAATGCTCGTGACGCACTGGAGGCGTATCGAGAGGCGACCGCGGGCGAGGACCCGCGGGCGGAGCTGTTCCAGGCCGCGAAGGGAGCATGAGAGTGATGGACGGCCGTCGACGCAACCCGTACGAGCTGACCGAGGAGACCCCGGTCTACGTCATCTCGGTGGCGGCCCAGCTCTCCGGCCTGCACCCGCAGACGCTGCGCCAGTACGACCGCCTCGGCCTGGTCTCCCCGGACCGCACGGCCGGGCGCGGCCGGCGCTACTCGGCCCGCGACATCGAACTGCTGCGCACCGTCCAGCAGTTGTCGCAGACCGAGGGCATCAACCTGGCCGGCATCAAGCGCATCATCGAGCTGGAGAACCAGGTCGTCGCGCTCCAGCAGCGCGTCGCGGAACTCCAGTCGGCGGTCGAGGGCGCGGCGGCGACGATGCAGCAGCGCGAGGCCGCGGTGCACGCGTCGTACCGGCGCGACCTGGTGCCGTACCAGGAGGTCCAGCAGACCAGCGCGCTGGTGGTGTGGCGGCCGAAGCGGCAGCAGTCCTCGGACTGACGTCCACTCACTCACGGAAGGGGCCCGGAGGTTCGACCTCCGGGCCCCTTTCGTGTGTCCGTCCGCTCAGGCCATCCGGTGGCCGCCGATGGGCACGGACTCGGTCCCGTCCGCGTACACGGCCGTCACCCTGTAGTAGACCGTGGTGCCGAACGGCGCCGCGTAGTCCGTGTACGAGGACTCGTCCGCGGCCAGGGGGGTGTCGTCGAGCCGGCCGTAGGCGGCGGTGGCCGGGTTCCAGCGGTAGACGTGGAATCCGGTGGCCGCGCCGTGCGGGTCGTCGTCCGCGTCGTAGCCCCAGTGGAGGAAGGACAGGCAGGCGGTGCCGCAGGTGGTCTCGTCGTCGATCTCCAGGTAGCTGAACGGGGAGCCGTCCTCGGGGGTGGCCTCGGTGGGTTCCGTGACGAGTTCGGTCACCTCCACCACGGGTACCTCGGCGGCGGGGGGCTCCAGGGCGTTGCCGTCCTTGTCGACGGCGACGACGGCGTAGCGGAGGTGCTCGCCGTCGGGCAGGTTCCGGTCGCGGTTCTGCGACCAGATGGTGCCGTACGGCATGTCATCGCTGATGTCGGTGTACGTCCAGGTGTTCTCGGCGTACACCCCGCGGTAGATCCGGTAGTCGGCGAAGTCCTCGGCGGTGGAGTCGTCCCAGTCCAGACGCACGCCGTCCCCGGCGGCGGTCGCCGTGAGACCCGTGACCGGCCCGGGTGCCGTGTAGTCACCGACATGGTCGATGGTGACGGAGTTCGAGACGGGGCCGACGTTGCCGTGCCGGTCCACGGCCCGGACCCAGTAGGTGTGCTTCGTGGAACGCTCGATGCCGGTGTCCACGTAGGACTCTCCGGCGTTGTCGATCCCGACGCCGTCCCGGTAGACGAGGAAGGACGAGATGTCGTCGTCCGCGTCCGCGGTCCAGGACCAGTTCAGGGTGACGCCGCGCTCCCCGTCGACGGCCGTCACGTCGTCCGGGGCGTAGACCGGGGCGACGGTGTCGATGTCCTCCGACCAGTACTCGGCCGTGCCCGAGGGCGGGGACGTGTTGCCGTGGGTGTCGACGGCGGTGACGACGTAGTAGAAGGCCTGGCCGGTCGTGGGCAGTTCGTCGGCGTAGGCGCTGTCGACGATCGGCGTCGGGCCGCTCACCAGGTTCGCGGCGGTGACGGTGCCGGGGTAGGTCGTCGACCGGTACACCCGGTAGCCGGCCAGGTCGGACTCGGGGTTCGAGTCCCAGTGCAGGCGTGCCGTGGTGACGTTGCCGATGGCCCAGTTGTCCTCCACGCCGGTGGGTGCGGCGGGCGCCGTCGTGTCGACGGTGGTGACACCCTGGTCGGCGCTGCCGGCCGACTCGCGGGCGGCCCTGTCGTAGGCGCGGACCTCGTAGTAGTAGGTGTCGCCCGTCTTCGGGAGCGTGCTGTCGGTGTACGACGTGGAGGTGGTCGTCGCCAGCGGCTTGCTCCCGAAGGAGGTGCCCTTCAGGCGCCGGTAGACCCGGTAACCGGCGAGGTCCATCTCCTTGTTCTTGGCCCAGGTGAGCCGGGCTTTGCCGGTGGCCGGGTCGTACGTCGCCGAAGCTGCCGTCGGGGCCAGCGGTTTCACCTTGTCCACGGTGGCCGAAGTGCGGGGTGTGTAGGCGAACTTGACGGTCGCCTTGCCGGTCCAGTTGGCATAGTCGACGCGGAGCGTGTGTCTGCCCTTGGGGACGGTGACGTTGACGGTCTTCTTGACCGTCGACGAGACGTTCTTCCAGAGGCTGATCTTGCGGACGCCGTCGAGGTAGACGCGGATTCCGTCTAGCCCGGAGCCGGTGAGGGCGAAGGGCCCGCCGGACCCGAAGTCCCGGGTCACCGTCCAGCGGACGCCGAAATTGTCCTTCGGGAGGCCCGACGCGGGGGCGCCGGTCCAGGTCTGGTCGATCGCGTTGTCGCAGTCGGTCTTCTTCGCCGTACCGGAGAAGGCGGTGTTCGCGAAGAACTGCCGCTTGAAGACCGGGGAGGCGCAGGTCGTGGCGGCGGAGGCCGGGGCGGTGGTGGCGGCGAGGAGTCCGCCCGCGGTGGTGAGCACGAGGGCGCCGGCTGCGGCGGCGGTCGTGCGTCTCGCTGGGTTCATTCGGTCCTTCGAGTCCTGATCGTCCAAGCGTCAATGGAAGGTAAAGGACGCTGTTGACGATCAGGACACACGAAGGACGGGCTTGGTTGTACGGGATGTGCGGTCGTGTTCGGAGACCTGCTCCGCTACTCCACCGTCACCCCTCGACGGGCGTGGTCGGCTTCGTCCTGGTGGCGAAGGTGTAGTCGTCGTTGTCGGACTCGTTGCCGTGGGTGTCGGAGGCGGTCACGGCGTAGATGTAGGTGAGGCCCGCGGTACCGGTGAGGTCGGCGAACGAGGTCTCGGTGGTGCTGCCGATCTTCTCCCAGGGCCAGGACACCGATCCGTAGTACTCGATGGACACCCGGTACACGTTGTAGGTCGTCCCCGCGGCCCCGGTCGAGGCCCAGGACAGCGACACCCCGCTGTAACTGCCGCTGCCGGCCAGGCCGATCGGTGCCTGTACGACGAGGGGGGTGACGGTGGCCGACCGGGCCGAGGTGTGTCCCGCCTTGTCGACGGCTACGACGTAGTAGTCCCTGGTGTCACCGGCCGCCAGGTACGCCGAGGTGTACGAGGCGGTGGTGAGCGGTGAGGTGCCGCTCACCAGCGTCCAGGTGCCGTCGACGTCGCGGTACACCTGGTAGCCCTTGACGTCGGTCTCGGGGCTCGGGTGCCAGGTGAGGGTGGTGACCCCGGTGAAGCCGGAGTGTCCGCCCACGACTCCGGTCACCCGGGCGGGGGCCGCGTCGACCGTCGTGACGGGCTTGTCCGCGGTGCCCGTCGATTCGTTGCCCGCCCTGTCGTAGGCGCGGACCTCGTAGTAGTAGGTGTCGCCGGTCGCGGGCGGGGTGTCCGTGTAGGTGGTGGAGGTGGTCGTCGCGAGCGGCTTGGTGCCGAAGGAGGTGCCCTTCAGGCGCCGGTAGACCCGGTACCCGGCGAGGTCCATCTCCTTGTTCTTCGACCAGGTGAGCTTGGCCTTGCCGGTCGTGGAGCTCGCGGAGACCGCGGCGCCCGTCGGGGTGAGCGGGTCGACCTTGTCGACGGTCGCCGAGGTCCGGGGCGTGTACGTGAACTTGACCTTGGCGGCGCCCGTCCAGTTGGCGTAGTCGATCCGCAGGGTGTGCTTGCCCTTGGGGATCGTCACGTTGGCCGTCTTGCTCACGGTCTTCGAGGTGTTCTTCCACAGGTCGACCTTGCGGGCGCCGTCGACGTACACGCGGATTCCGTCGAGCCCGGAGGCGGCCAGGGCGAAGGGGCCGCCGGAGCCGAAGTCCCGGGTCACGCTCCAGCGGACGCCGAAGTTGTCCTTCGGGAGGCCCGAGGCGGGGGCGCCGGTCCAGGTCTGGTCGATCGCGTTGTCGCAGTCGGTCTTCTTCGCCGTACCGGAGAGGGCGGTGTTCGCGAAGAACTGCCGTTTGTAGACGGGCGAGGCGCAACTGGTCGCCGCGGAGGCGGAACCCGTCGCACCGGCGAGCAGGCTTCCCGCGACGGAGAGCACGACGGCGACGGCCGTCGAGTGTCTGGCTGGGTTCATACGTACCCCTGTCGGATCGATCGTGTCGGCACACGGCCGCTGATGATCACGACTTGTGAAGAAGGGAGTTGGTTGTGCTTATCTTTGCCCGTTCATGAACTCCCGTTGAGTGGAGGGTCCGTAAAGAGCGTTTGGATGGGGTTCCGCAACGTCTCCACATACCAAACGGAACGTGGCGTTGCCATCTCGTTAAGTAGTTCCGCTTGACGCCGGTGGTCGCGGCCGCGTTGGCTTTTCAGTCACCTGGGTTGCAATGCTGCACCCACGTCCGCACGGCACCAGAAGTGAGCTCCCAATGCGTCGTATCGCCATATCCGTGGCCGCGTCCTCGCTGGCCCTCCCCCTGGCCGCCTGTGGCGTGCTCAACTCGTCGGGGAGCAGCACGGACGCGACTCCGGCGAAGGGCAACGACATCACGGTGGGCGTGCTCATGCCCGAGAAGACGAACACACGGTACGCGGAGTTCGACTTCCCGATCATGAAGGCGAAGATCCAGGAACTCACCGCGAACAAGGGCAAGGCCGAGTACGAGAACGCCGGTGGCGTCGCGGCCACGCAGGACAAGCAGATGCAGAAGATGATCGACGAGAAGGTCGACATCATCGTGCTCGACGCCGTCGACTCGCACGCCATCCGGACCATGGTGACGAAGGCCAAGACCGCGGGCATCCCGGTCATCGCCTACGACCGGCTGGCCGAGGGCCCGATCGACGCGTACGTCTCCTTCGACGGCGAACTGGTCGGCGAGGTGCAGGGCCGCTCCCTGGTCGAGGCGCTGGGCAGCGACGTGGACACCTCCGACAAGATCGTCATGATCAACGGCTCGCCGACCGACCCCAACGCCGCGGTGTTCAAGGGCGGGGCGCTGTCCGAGCTCCAGGGCAAGGTGACGATCGCCGAGAGCTACAACACCAAGGCCTGGGACCCGGACATCGCCCAGAAGGAGATGACCGAGGCGATCGGCAAGCTCGGCAAGAACAACATCGCCGCGGTGTACTCCGCCAACGACGCCATGGCCGGCGGCATCATCAAGGCCCTGAAGGCGTCGGGCCTCACCAAGATCCCGCCCGTCACCGGCCAGGACGCCGAACTCACCGCCGTGCAGCGGATCGTCACCGGCGAGCAGTACATGAGCGTCTACAAGCCGTACCCCGACCTCGCCGAGGCCGCCGCGAAGATCGCGGTCGCCAAGGTCCAGGGCAGGGACATCGAGTTCGACGCCCTCACCCGTGACACGGTCGACAGCCCCACGAACAAGAAGATCCCCTCGCAGCTGGTGTCCGTGGTCGCGCTGACGCAGGACAACATCAAGTCGACGGTGGTGGCGGACGGGATCTACAAGGTCTCCGACATCTGCACGGCCGACTACAAGTCGGCGTGCTCGACCATCGGCCTGAAGTAGCCGGACCGAAGCAGTCGGACCGAAGTAGCCGGGATGAAGCAACCCGCCCGCCCCACCCGGGAGTTCACGCCACCCGCGTGAACTCCACCGTCACCTCCGGCGGCCCGCCGGCCACGCCCCGGTAGATCCCCTTGTGCGGGGTCACGTCGTCGTAGTCGCGCCCCCGGCCCACCACCACATGGGACTCGTCGGGCCGGGTCCGGTTGGTGGGGTCGTAGCCGCACCAGTCGCCCGCCCAGTACTCGACCCAGGCGTGGCTCTGGCCGGCCACCGGGCGGTGCAGCTCCGCCTCGCTTTCGGGGTGGAGGTAGCCGGAGACGTAGCGCGTGGGCAGGCCCAGGCCCCGCAGCAGGGCGATGGTGACGTGGGCGATGTCCTGGCAGACGCCGGCGCCCTGTTCCCAGGCCTCGGCGGCGGAGGTGTTCACGCCGGTGACGCCGGGCAGGTAGGACACCCGGTCGGCGACCAGCGCGGAGACCGCGACCGCCGTCTCGTGCGGATCGAGCCCCACGGCCGCCTTGCGCGCCTTCTTCAGCAGCTTCGGCGGGACCGTCGTACGGACTGTCGGGCCGGTGAACTCCAACAGGCGTGAGTTCGTGGTCCGTTCGGTCACCTCCTGCCAGGTGGGGGAGGGGCCGAGCAGCTCCGGCGGGGACGTCTCGACCAGGCTCGACGCGGTGATCGTGAGGTCCGCGTGCGGGTCCATCAGGTCGAAGCCGGTGACCTGGGTGCCCCAGTAGTCCCAGTACGACCAGGTCGGCGTCGTCGGGTTGACGGTGACGCGCGCGTCCAGCGTGGTCTGGCCGGGGAGTGTCAGCGGTGTCATCCGCACCTCGTTGTGGGAGGAGACGGCCGCCTGGGCGTACGAGACGCGGGTGGTGTGGCGGATGCGAAGCCTACGGGTCATCTCAGGCTCCTTCCTGGGCCCACTCGACGGGCCCCTGGTACGGGAAGAACAACTCCGCGACCGCTTCCGCCGAGTCCATGCAGGCGTGCTGCAAGTCCTTGAGGAGGGCGGGCAGTTGCTCTTCCAAGGCGTGCGAGTCCAGGTATTCGAGGCGGGTGCGCAGTCGGCCGATGGGACGCCGGGCCGGGTCCTGGCGCTGACGGCCGAGCGCCGTGAGGCACTCCTCGGCCGTCGTCAGCGCGTGCAGCGCCGAGCGCGGGAAGTCCCGGTCCAGCAGCAGGAATTCGGCCACACGCGGGGTGTCGCCGAAACCGCCGTACACGCGCGCGTACGCCTCGTCGGCGCCGCTCGCGCTGAGCAGCGTCGGCCAGTCGGGCGCGTGCGCCGCGTCCAACACCCGTACCGACAGCAGCCGTACGGTCATGTCCACCCGTTCGAGGCTGCGGCCCAGGACGACGAAACGCCAGCTGTCGTCGCGGCTCATCGTGGAGTCCGCGAGGCCGAAGAACAACGCGGCACGTCTGCGCACGAGTTCGAGATAGGCGTAGGGGCCCGTACGGCGGGCCGCGAGGCGTTGGTCGGCGAGGGCGTGCCAGGTGGAGTTGAGGCACTCCCACATCTCCGAGGAGACGGCTTCCCGGGCGCTGCGGGCGTTCAGCCGGGCGGCGCCGAGCGCGCCCTCGATGGAGCACGTCGAGCGCGCGTCGAAGGCGAGCTGGTCCAACACCTGCTGCATGTCGACGCGTTGGCCGCCCGCGTCGACCCCGAGGATCGCGTACAGCGACCGGCAGGCCGCGTCCTCGTCGCGCCAGGGGTCCTCCAGCAGGCGGTGCAGATAGGCGTCGAGGATGCGCCCGGTGGCGTCGGCGCGCTCGACGTAACGGCCCGTCCACGTCAGGGCCTCGGCTATCCGGGAGAGGATCACGTCGTTCACTGCTGCTGCGCCCCTTCCTGTACGACCGTGGGGTTGCCGTCGGGGCCGAGCTGGCGGGGTGCCACCTCGGGCAGTCGGCCTTCCGGGGTGACGGGCTCGGGCTGTTCGGCGGGGCCCTCCGCGAGCACCCAGGTGTCCTTGGAGCCGCCGCCCTGGCTGGAGTTGACGATCAGGTTGCCCTCCTGGAGGGCGACGCGGGTGAGGCCGCCGGGCAGCACCCAGACGTCGGTGCCGTCGTTCACGGCGAACGGGCGCAGGTCGATGTGGCGCGGTGCCATGCGTTCGCCCGCGAGGGTGGGGGAGGTGGACAGGGCGACGGGGCGCTGGGCGATCCAGCCGCGCGGGTCGGCGGCGACGGCTTTGCGAGTGCGTTCGAGGGTCTTCGCGTCGGCCTTGGGGCCGATGACGATGCCCTGGCCGCCCGCTCCGTCCACCGGCTTCACGACGAGCTGGTCGATCTGGTCGAGGACCGCCTCCAACTGGCCCGGCTCGTCGGGCCGGTAGGACTCCACGTTGGGAAGAATCGGTTCCTCGGAGAGGTAGTAGCGGATGAGGTCGGGGACGTAGGTGTAGAGGAGCTTGTCGTCGGCGATTCCGTTGCCGACCGCGTTCGCGAGTGTGACGTTCCCGGCCTGGGCGGCGTTCATGATGCCGGGGCAGCCGATCACCGAGTCGGGGCGGAAGTGCAGCGGGTCGAGGAAGTCGTCGTCGAGCCGCCGGTATACGACATGGACGGGCACCTCGCCGCGCGTGGTGCGCATCCACACCCGGTTGTTGCGGCAGGTGAGGTCGTGCCCCACCACCAGCTGCACGCCCATCAGCCGGGCGAGCAGGGCGTGTTCGAAGTAGGCGGCGTTCCCCGGCCCCGGGGTGAGGACCACGACCCGGGGGTCCTGTGTCCCGGCGGGCGCGGCGGCGCGCAGCGCGGCCAGCAGCCGTCCCGCGTACCCGTCGACGGGGACCACGTGCTGCTCGGCGAAGAGGGACGGGAAGATCCGCGTCATGGCTCTGCGGTTCTCGATGACGTACGAAACCCCGCTGGGGACCCGCACGTTGTCCTCCAGCACCCGCAGGTCCCCGGCCTCGTCCCGCACGAGGTCGATGCCGGCGACGTGGATGCGTACCCCGCCCGGTGGCTCGACCCCCTGCGCGGCCCGATGGAAATGAGCCGAGTTGAGGAGCAGCCGCCACGGCACCACACCGTCCTCGAAGGCGCGGCAGTGCGAGTAGGCGTCGGAGAGATAGGCCTCCAGGGCCCGCACTCTCTGCGCCACCCCGCGCTGGATGAGATCCCACTCCAGCGCGTCGATGATTCTCGGCACCAGGTCCAGTGGCCAGGGCCGTTCCTCGCCCGCGAAGGCGTAGGTCACGCCGCGGTCGGTGAACGCGCGGGCCATCTGGTCCGCGCGGAAGCGCAGTTCACTCGGCTCGATGGGCTGGAGTGCCGCCAGTACCGGCTCGTAGGCGGTTCTGACCTCACCCGGCCGCACAAACATCTCGTCCCACGCATCGGCCAATGCGTATGCGTCAAATATGTCCGCCATGAGGGGACGTTAAGTGCGGTACGTAACACGACGATCTCTGAGTGATTTCCGGCAGCTCACGCGGAAAGTGATACGGCACGGGACTCGGTGCTACTGGCCGGACACCCCCCAGCTTGTTGCAAGGCGGGGCGCGGAGGCCGGGAGATAGCGGGCGATAGCGGCGGTTTTCGGGGCCTGTTCGAGGGGGAGCCGTGTTGCGGAGCAGGACCGGTCCGCGCATAGTTGCGCTGCAAAGAGCCGGGAACCGGGGGTGGGATGGGCGATGGCCGGGCACGGGACGGACGAGCATCCACACGGTGCTGACCGACTCTGCGACGCCGGGGACCGCGTGTACTCCCGGGCCGTACGGCGGGGCCGCGTACCGCGCACGGATGCCGAACCGGTGCCGTGCCTGCTGGAGCTGGCCCTCCTCCACCCCGACCCCGACGACATGGCCTGGCTGGTGCCGACCGCCCCGCAGGAGGTCATGACCCAGTTGCTGCGCGGGGTCTACGACGAGGTCAGCGAGAGCCACCGGCGGGTGGGTTCGGCGGTCGCCGCCTTCGAGTGGTACGCCGGTCTCGGCCGCCGTATCCAGGCGTCCGCGATGGCGTCGGCCTCGGCGTCGCTGGAGGGCGGCGCCGCGATCCGCGTCCTGGACGGGCTCTCCCGCATCCAGGCGGCGATGGACGACGCGACCGAGGCCTGCACAGGCGAGGTCCTCACCGTCCAGCCCGGCGGCATCCGCCGCGAGCCGGAACTCACGGAGGGCCTGCACCGGGCGCTGGCGCTGCGCTCGCGCGGGGTACGCATGCGCGATCTGTACACCCATGTCGCCCGCCACGGCCAAGGCCTGCTGAACTACCTGGAGTTGATGGGCGACGCGGTGGAGGCGAGGACGCTCGACGAGGTCGTCGACCGCCTGATCCTCTTCGACCGCACGGTCGCCTTCATCCCCGCCAACGCCGACCACACGATGGCCCTGGAGCTGCGCCACCCGGCGTTGATCGACTACTTCGCCACGGTCTTCGACCGCCTGTGGCGCCTCGCGATCCCGGTCGCGGCCCCCTTGCCGGAGACCGGCATCGAGGGCATCTCGAACCGCGAACAGTCCATCGCCGCCCTGCTCGCGGACGGCCACCAGGACGCGGTGATCGCGGAACGGCTCGGCATAAGCGTGCGGACGTGCCGCGCCCACATCGCCCGCCTCTCCGAGACGCTGGGCGCGGCCAGCCGTACCCAACTGGGCGTCCGCATAGCGCAGGCGGGCCTGGACGGCGCCTCGGCACACCTGCCGGAGGTCCCCGCGCAGCTCACCCCGGCGGATCGAGAATCCCCGACTGCCCTATGAGGTAGCCGAGTTGGGCCCTGCTCTCACTGCCGAGGGTGGCGGCGAGTTTGGCTATGTGGACGCGGGCGGTACGGATGTTCATGCCCAGGCGGTCGGCGATCACCGCGTCCGTGTGGCCCTCGACGAGCAGGCTCGCGATGGCGCGCTGGCGCGGGCTGACCCCGTTCAGCGAGGGGCGTTCGACCGTCTCGGGGAACATCGGGGTGGCGAGGTGCCAGAGGCGGTCGAAGACCGTGGCGCAGAAGGCGACCAGGGAGGGGTGGCGTACCTCCAGCGCGAGGGTGCGGTCCTCGTTCGCGGGCAGGAAGGCGACCGTGCGGTCGACGACGATGAGGCGGTCCGGGATCTCGTCCAGGGTGCGCGCCGCGACATCGCCGCGGAGCCGCTCGTGGCGCGCGAGGACGGACGGCGCGTGGCGCAGGGTGTGCTGGTAGAGCGTGCGGAGCCGGCCGCCGCGGTCCAGCAGGGCCTGGTCGCGGGCCAGCGCCTCGGCGTGGAACTCGGGGGCCGTATAAGAGGTGTGCGTGATGTGCGGCTGGATGGTGAGGACCTCGCCCGAGCTGGCGGCCATGGCCTGGGTGATGGCGGAGCCGATGCGGTCGAGCCCGCTGAGGACCTCGACCGTCGGGACGCGTTCCGTTCCCGGGCCGTGGCCGGCGATGCGCATCAGCGGTTCGAAGACGGCCTCCAGGCGGTCTTCGAGGCGCCGCTCGTCCGCGATGCGCTCCGCCGACCTCCGCAGCAGCCGGTGGAGCACCGAACCGGGCGCGACCGGCCGCAGCCAGCGGGGATCCTCCACGTCGGGGTGGAGCAGTCCGAGAGAGACCAGGCAGCGTGTGCTCTCCGCGTCCCCGGCCGGGACGCGCCCCTCACGCAGCGCGTGGACGTACAGGCTCTGCCCCTCCGCACACAACTCCTCCACCCCGTGTGTGTGCGCCTCGGTCACGGCCCGCTGTCCCCCTCCTGCGTCGGCTGGTCCTGCTGAAGGATGCCCGACTGAGCTATGAGGAAGCCGAGCTGGGCGCGGCTGCCGCTGCCCAGGGCGGTGGCGAGCTTGGCGATGTGGGCCCGGCAGGTCCGTACGTTCATGCCCAGCCGGCGGGCGATCGCCTCGTCGACGTGGCCCTCGACGAGGAGCTTGGCGATGGAGTGCTGGATGTCCGTGATGCCGTCGGGTGCGGTCTCGTAGGGGCTGCCCGCGCTCAGCGGGACCGCGCGGCTCCACATGAACTCGAAGACCTTGATCAGGTAGCTCACGAGACCGGGGTGCCGCAGCTCCAGGGCGACCTGCCGGTCGTCCCGGATGGGGATGAAGGCGACGGTCTCGTCGCAGATGACGAGGCGCTCGACCAGCTCGTCGATGGTGCGGTACTCCACCTTGCCGTTGGCGAACTGGTCCACGTAGGCCAGCCGCTCCGGGATGAACCGGGCGGTGTGCTGGTACAGCGTCCGGATCCGCACGCCGCGGTCGGTCAGGGTCTTGTCGCGCTCCAGGCCCTCCATGATCCGGCGTTCGGGATGGCGGACGCTCGGCTGGACCGTCAGTACCTCGTTGCGGCACTGGTCCGTGGCCAGGTCGAGGGCGCCGTTGATGCGGTCGAGACCCTCCAGCACGGTGATCGAGTGCTCCGGGGCCGAGCCCTGGGCGGTGAGCGTCATGAAGGGCTCGAAGACCTCGGCCAGCTCCATGGACGTGCGTCTGCGCTCGGAGATCTCGCGTTCGAGGGGGTTCAGCCGCAGGGACAGCGCCACCGAGGGAGGCACCGGCCGGAGCCAGTTCTCGTCGTCCGGATCGGCGTGCAGCAGGGCGAACTCCATGAGGCAGGGAGCGTCCTCCACGTCCACGCGGGCTACGCGCCCCGTGCGCAGTGCGTTGGCGTATACGCGCCTTCCTTCCTCACACAGTTCAGCGATCGTGTGGGGATGTGTCGCTTCTGTCGGATTTGTCGTCAAATCTCCACCCCCCAGGGTCCTGAACATGCAGGAACATGATGCACTCATTGTGTGGTCATGACGTGCCTGAATGAGCCATCGTCTTATCAGACGGGGGAAGAGGGGACCTTCAAGTGAGGACGAAGCCGACTATGCGTAAGAGAATGCTTCGCTCGGTGCTTGTCGCCGCCTTCTCCGCCGTTGTGGCCTTCGGAACGCTGAGTGGCCTTTCTGGTGCGAAGAGCGACACACGGGCGGGGGACACCCAGTGGTCATCGGTGCAAGCCGACGCGGCTCTCGACGACGTCGTGGCCACGCCGGGCGACACCCAATGGTCTTGACATGACGACGCCTCCCGACGACCGCAGCTTCCGCCGAGAAATGGCCACGGCCTACCGCTCCGGCTGGCACTTCATCGACCTGGCCACCGCCATCCCCCACAGCGGTGACTCGCTCATGGTGACCGTGTTCGGTGAGCCGGTCGTCGTGACGCGGGACGAGGACGAGGACGTACGGGCGTACCGGTGTCTGCGGCGGCCTCGGGGGGCGCCGCAGCCAGTGCGATGTGCCATTCGGTACGGAATGATCTTTGTGAATCTTGACCAGCGAGACCACCGGCTGGTGGAAACGGATGCCCCCGACGTCCAGACCATCTCAGCCACCCCCCGCAGTGCCTGACGCGATTCCCCCGTCGTAAAAAGATCGCTCAGGTGCTTCCCCCCGCAGCGGCGTCACCGTGACCTGAACACGGTGACGCCGCTGCAGTTTGTGCGAAATATCCGGGTATGGGCCCCGCGTCAGTGGCCGGAACTGATCGCTTCAGCCCTTCCTGATCGCCTTCCCCATCGCCCGCGTCAGCTCGATCTCGATCACCGCCCGGGACGGGTTCGGCGACGGCGTCCGCCCGTAACGCTCCGCGTACCGGCGCTCCGCCTCCGCGACCCGCTCGCGTTCGAGGCGTACGAAGGCCCGGCCCTCCAGTGTCGCCCAGCGCCGCCCGTCCACCTGGCACACGGCGACCCGTGCTCCCTGGGGTCCGGCGGCCAGGATGTTCGTCACCTTCGTGCTCGACTTGTTCGCGATGACCCGAGCGAGGCGCGCCTCCGGGTCGTATGTCACTCCGACGGGGACGGCGTGCGGACTGCCGTCGGGGCGGAGGGTGGTGAGGGTGCACAGGTGCCGTTCCCGCCAGAAGGTGAGGTACGACGGGTCGGGATCGCCCGGGTCGAGCGGATATGCGGCCATGCTCCCGGAACTTAGCCCCTCGATCCTCCCCGCCACTGCCTTGAGTGGAATAGACTCAACTTTGTGCACGTTGACCGTGTCATTCCGTGCACGAAGGTCGTAGGAGGAGGAGTACCGGAACGTGGACGCCGAGCTGACCAACAGGAGCCGGGACGCGATCAACGCGGCCAGCAACCGTGCCGTGACCGGGGGGCACGCGGACCTGACCCCGGCGCATCTGCTGCTCTCCCTGCTGGAGGGGCAGGACAACGAGAACATCACCGACCTGCTGGCCGCCGTCGACGCCGATCAGGCCGCCGTACGGTCCGGGGCCGAGCGGGTGCTCGCCTCGCTGCCGAGTGTGACCGGGTCGACCGTCGCGCCGCCGCAGCCCAACCGTGAGCTGCTGGCCGTGATCGCGGACGCCGGCCAGCGCGCCAAGGAGCTCGGCGACGACTACCTCTCGACCGAGCACCTGCTGATCGGTATCGCAGCGAAGGGCGGCGCGGCCGGGGACGTACTCTCCCAGCAGGGGGCCGGCGCGAAGAAGCTGCTGGACGCGTTCCAGAAGAGCAGGGGAGGGCGCCGGGTGACCACACCCGACCCCGAGGGGCAGTACAAGGCGCTGGAGAAGTTCGGCACGGACTTCACGGCCGCCGCGCGCGAGGGCAAGCTCGATCCCGTCATCGGGCGGGACCAGGAGATCCGGCGGGTCGTCCAGGTGCTGTCCCGCCGCACCAAGAACAACCCCGTGCTGATCGGCGAGCCCGGCGTCGGCAAGACCGCCGTCGTCGAGGGGCTGGCGCAGCGCATCATCAAGGGGGACGTGCCGGAGTCCCTGAAGAACAAGCGGCTGGTGGCACTGGACCTCGGTGCGATGGTCGCGGGCGCGAAGTACCGCGGCGAGTTCGAGGAGCGGCTGAAGACCGTCCTCGCCGAGATCAAGGACTCCGACGGCCAGATCATCACCTTCATCGACGAGCTGCACACCGTCGTGGGCGCGGGCGCCGGCGGCGACTCCGCGATGGACGCCGGCAACATGCTGAAGCCGATGCTCGCCCGCGGCGAACTGCGCATGGTCGGCGCGACGACCCTGGACGAGTACCGCGAACGCATCGAGAAGGACCCGGCGTTGGAGCGCCGCTTCCAGCAGGTGCTGGTCGCCGAGCCGTCCGTCGAGGACACGATCGCGATCCTGCGCGGACTCAAGGGCCGCTACGAGGCGCACCACAAGGTCGTCATCGCGGACAGCGCGCTGGTCGCCGCCGCGACCCTCTCCGACCGCTACATCACCTCCCGCTTCCTCCCCGACAAGGCGATCGACCTCGTCGACGAGGCGGCGTCCCGCCTACGCATGGAGATCGATTCGTCCCCGGTCGAGATCGACGAACTCCAGCGCTCCGTCGACCGGTTGAAGATGGAGGAGCTGGCACTCGACAAGGAGACGGACGCCGCCTCCATCGAGCGGCTGGAGAAGCTGCGCCGCGACCTCGCCGACCGCGAGGAGGAACTCCGGGGCCTCAACGCCCGCTGGGAGAAGGAGAAGCAGTCCCTCAACCGGGTCGGCGAGCTGAAGGAGAAGCTCGACGAACTGCGCGGCCAGGCCGAACGCGCCCAGCGCGACGGCGACTTCGACACCGCGTCCAAGCTGCTCTACGGCGAGATCCCTTCCCTGGAGCGGGACTTGGAGGAGGCCTCCCAGGCGGAGGAGGAGGCTTCCAAGGACACGATGGTGAAGGAGGAGGTCGGCCCCGACGACATCGCGGACGTGGTGGGTTCCTGGACCGGCATCCCCGCAGGCCGCCTCCTGGAGGGCGAGACGCAGAAACTCCTGCGCATGGAGGAGGAGCTGGGCCGCAGGCTCATCGGCCAGCGGGAGGCCGTGGAAGCGGTCTCGGACGCCGTACGGCGCACCCGCGCGGGCATCGCGGACCCCGACCGCCCCACCGGCTCCTTCCTCTTCCTCGGCCCGACGGGCGTGGGAAAGACCGAACTGGCCAAAGCCCTGGCCGACTTCCTCTTCGACGACGAGCGGGCGATGGTCCGCATCGACATGTCGGAGTACGGCGAGAAGCACAGCGTGGCCCGACTGGTCGGCGCCCCGCCCGGATACGTCGGCTACGAGGAGGGCGGTCAGCTCACGGAGGCGGTGCGCAGGCGGCCGTACTCGGTGATCCTGCTCGACGAGGTCGAGAAGGCGCACCCGGAGGTCTTCGACGTGCTGCTCCAGGTGCTGGACGACGGGCGGTTGACGGACGGTCAGGGCCGGACGGTCGACTTCCGCAACACCATCCTGATCCTCACCTCGAACCTGGGCAGCAACTTCCTGATCGACCCGCTCACCGGCGAGGACGAGAAGAAGGATCAGGTCCTCCAGGTGGTCCGGGCCTCCTTCAAGCCGGAGTTCCTCAACCGCCTGGACGACCTGGTGGTGTTCTCCGCCCTGAACAGGGAGGAGTTGGGCCGCATCGCCGCCCTCCAGATCGGCCGCCTCGCCAAGCGCCTCGCGGAACGCCGCCTCACCCTGGAGATCAGCGACGAGGCCCTGACCTGGCTCGCGGACAACGGCAACGACCCGGCGTACGGCGCGCGACCGCTGCGGCGGCTCGTCCAGACGGCGATCGGCGACCGGCTCGCCAAGGAGATCCTGGCGGGCGAGGTCAAGGACGGCGACACGGTACGGGTGGACGCGTTCGGGGAGGGGCTGATCGTGGGGCCGGCGACGGGCAAGACGTTGTGACGCCCGGGGTTCGGCAGGTACCCGCGCACGTTCAGTAGGAACTCGCGTCGAAGGTGACGAGGGCGGTGTCCCCGGCGGACCCGCCCTCGTAGGACACGCTCACCGTCACGGAGTAGGCGTCGGCCGCATGTGCGTGCGCGTTCGCGTCGTGGACGACGCTGACGCACTCGTCGTCGTCCCCGTCGCAGGGGAAACCCGCCCGGTCCGGGAACGACTGGGCCAGCCAGCCGCGCACCGCCGCGCGCGGCATGCGGAAACTGCCGTCGTACGCCTGGCCTCCCCAGCTGTACGAGGTGCAGTCCTCGTCCCGGGTGTCCTCCGGCAGCGCGGCGCCGGAGAAGTCCATGGCCTCGGCGCAGCCGACCGGGGCGACGGTGTCGGGAGGGTCGTCACCGGAGGAGGTGTGGAGCATCGCCTGTACGAATGACCACCCCGCCCACACCACCAGGACCAGGCACATCCACCACAACCCCCACGGCAGCCACCGCATCCCCCTCCGCATGTGCATGACCGTATCCGGTCAGCCCGTGGCGGACAGGCCCTTCAGGGGTTGCCACCCCCCTCCCCGGATGGGGGAGGATGGCGGAATCCGTACGAAGGGAAATACACGGTGAGCATCGACCCGTCCTCGATTCCGAACTTCGGGGGCCAGCCCGAGCCGAACCCCCAAGGACCGGCGGGCCCCGTCGTCCCGGATCAGGACCTCGTGAAGCAGCTCCTCGAACAGATGGAGCTGAAGTATGTCGTCGACGACGAGGGTGACCTCGCGGCGCCGTGGGAGCAGTTCCGTACGTACTTCATGTTCCGTGGTGAGGACGACCAGCTCGTCTTCTCGGTACGGACGTTCTACGACCGTCCCCACGAGATCGACTCCAAGCCGCAGCTGCTGGAGTCCATCGACGACTGGAACCGGCGCACCCTGTGGCCCAAGGTCTACAGCCACACCCACGACGACGGCACCGTCCGTCTCATCGGTGAGGCGCAGATGCTGGTCGGCACCGGCGTCGACCTGAACCACTTCGTCTCCTCGACGGTCAGCTGGGTGCGCGCCGCCATCGAGTTCGACCGCTGGCTGGTCGAGCAGCTCGGCCTCACGGAGGAAGTCGACGAGGCCGTCGAGAAGCCTGAGGACGACGAGGAGTAGTCCTCCTCTGTCCCGCACGACCTGAGTGAACGTACCGACGACGCCCGTCCACAGCCTGTGGACGGGCGTCGTCGTCGTTCCCGCTCAGCCGACCAGCTTCTTCAGCCGCTCCACCGCCTCCTCCAGCACCCCCACCTGCTTGCAGAACGCGAACCGTACGAAGGGCGCGCCCGCGTCCCGGTGGTCGTAGAAGACCGCGTTCGGGATGGCGACGACCCCGGCGAGTTCCGGCAGGGCGCGGCAGAAGGCGAAGCCGTCGGTCTCTCCGAGTGGGCGGATGTCCGTCGTGATGAAGTACGTGCCCGCCGGGCGGAAGACCTCGAAGCCCGCCTCCGCCAGGCCCGTCGCCAGGACGTCCCGCTTGGCCAGCATGTCCGCGCGGAAGGCGTCGAAGTACGCGTCGGGCAGGGCCAGGGCCTCCGCGACCGCGTACTGGAACGGCCCCGACGCCACATACGTCAGGAACTGCTTCGCCGACCGTACGGCCGTGACGAGGGCGGGGGTGCCCGTCACCCAGCCGACCTTCCACCCCGTGAACGAGAACGTCTTGCCCGCCGACCCGATCGACACCGTCCGCTCCCGCATCCCGGGGAACGTCACCAGCGGAATGTGCTCGGCCTCGTCGAAGACCAGGTGCTCGTACACCTCGTCGGTGATCACCAACAGATCGCGTTCTACGGCGAGTTCGGCGATGGCGGCGAGTTCCTCGCGGGTGAGGACGGTGCCGGTCGGGTTGTGCGGGGTGTTGATCAGGAGGAGGCGGGTGCGGTCGGTGACGGCGGCGCGCAGCTCGTCGAGGTCGAGGCGGAAGCTGCCGTCGGCGGGGCGGAGCGTGACCGGTACGCGGGTGCCGCCCGCCATCGCGATGCAGGCCGCGTAGGAGTCGTAGTACGGCTCCAGGGCGATGACCTCGTCGCCGGGTTCGACCAGGGCGAGGAGCGCGGCGGCGATCGCCTCCGTGGCGCCCGCCGTGACCAGGACCTCGGCGTCGGGGTCGTAGGAGAGGCCGTAGCGGCGCTCCTGGTGGGCGGCGATCGCGGTGCGGAGTTCGGGGACGCCGGGGCCCGGCGGGTACTGGTTGCCGCGTCCGTCGCGCAGCGCGCGCACCGCCGCCTCGCGGATCTCCTCGGGGCCGTCCGTGTCGGGGAAACCCTGGCCGAGGTTGATCGACCCGGTCTTCAGGGCCAGGGCGGACATCTCGGCGAAGATCGTCGTTCCGAACTCGGCGAGCCGGCGGTTGAGGAGGGGGCGTGCGGTGGAGGTCATGCCCGCCATCCTGCGCTCAAGCTCTGGACTTCCTCAACTCTGCTTTGGCAGGTGAGACGGCCGGGCATCCCTGTGTCACGCACCACACGAGGCGCCCACGGGGGCCTCGGGGCGACAGATCTCACATCCGCGGGCGACCCGATCCACGATTCCCTGGCTCTTGCAAAGCACTCGCAATAACCATCTAAAATCATCCCGTGCATGTGCCTGACGGATTCATCGACGCCCCCA
>NZ_JBLTJC010000112.1:0-28820 GCF_048158785.1 Streptomyces colwelliae
CGCCAGGGTGGGCGCCGGTGGGCAAGCGAGAGACGCCCGCGGGTCTACTTGGTGCTCGGCGAGGCCGGTCCACGAGCGGAGTTACAGCATTTGGCGGTCGAGGCGGCCGCGGCGGCCCAGCCGGGTGCCGATCCTGACGGCGCCGAGGACGGTGTCGGGACGTAGAGCGGTCGGGTCGTTTCCAGCGGTGAGGCGGACGGGTGAATAGACCCCGAGGGTTGGATACACCCTAAGTCCCTCCTCGCCCGATGACCGGCCGACTCCTGATCGGCACCGCACCCCACCGCGATCGCTTCAACGCGTCTCCTGACCACCCCTCAGCCGTCTCACGACCGCCCACGGCCCCTTCCTGACCGCCGCCCCGCCGCTTCGTGATCGCCCCGTAAGATTCGCGCCACCGATCCGACACCCACTGTTCCGTGTCCGCTAGGCGGACCTCTGCGGCATAAGGCACTCCGTGCCGGATACGGTGGGTACACCATGAGCGCTTCGCAGACCTCTGACGTCCCCACTCTCCTCGTCAAGATCTTCGGCAAGGACAGGCCGGGCATCACGGCCGGACTCTTCGACACCCTCGCCGCCTACTCCGTCGACGTGGTCGACATCGAGCAGGTCGTCACACGTGGCCGGATGGTGCTGTGCGCACTCGTGACGCCGCCGCCCGCCGGGCTCGAAGGGGATCTGCGGGCCACCGTGCACAGCTGGGCCGAGTCGATGAAGATGCAGGCCGAGATCATCTCCGGCCTCGGCGACAACCGGCCGCGCGGACTCGGGCGTTCGCTCGTGACCGTGCTCGGCCATCCCCTCACCGCGGAGTCCACCGCCGCGATCGCCGCCCGTATCACCAAGGCCGGCGGCAACATCGACCGTATCTTCCGGCTCGCCAAGTACCCCGTGACAGCAGTCGAGTTCGCGGTGTCCGGCGTGGAGACCGAGCCCCTGCGCACCGCCCTCGTCACCCACGCGGCGACGTTCGGCGTCGACATCGCCGTCGTGGCGGCGGGGCTGCACCGGCGGGCCCAGCGTCTCGTCGTCATGGACGTCGACTCCACGCTCATCCAGGACGAGGTCATCGAACTCTTCGCCGCGCACGCCGGCTGCGAGGACGAGGTCGCCGAGGTCACCGCCGCCGCGATGCGCGGGGAACTGGACTTCGAGCAGTCGCTGCACGCGCGCGTGGCCCTGCTGAAGGGGCTGGACGCCTCGGTCGTCGACAAGGTGCGCAGCGAGGTGCGCCTGACGCCGGGCGCCCGCACGCTCATCCGCACGCTCAAGCGGCTCGGCTACCAAGTCGGTGTCGTATCAGGCGGGTTCACCCAGGTCACCGACGATCTCAAGGACCGGCTCGGGCTCGATTTCGCCCAGGCCAACACGCTGGAGATCGTCGACGGCAAGCTGACCGGCAAGGTCACCGGCGAGATCGTCGACCGCGCGGGCAAGGCACGGCTCCTGCGCCGCTTCGCCGCCGAGGCGGGCGTACCGCTCGCGCAGACCGTGGCGATCGGCGACGGCGCCAACGACCTGGACATGCTCAACGCGGCCGGCCTCGGCGTCGCCTTCAACGCGAAGCCGGTCGTACGGGAGGCCGCGCACACCGCGGTGAACGTGCCGTTCCTCGACACCGTGCTGTATCTGCTGGGCGTCACCCGCGAAGAGGTCGAGGCCGCGGACACGCACGACGAGGACTGAGTCCGGGACCAGACGAGGACTGATCCCGGACCAGGGACTCGTCCCGGCCCGGTCTACGCCACCTTCGGGGCCCGCCACTTTCAGGGGCCCGGCACCACACGGTGCCGGGCCCCTCGTCGTGCGCGGTTGCTCTGCTGCTCCGGTTACTCCGACGGCGCCCAGTAGTCGTCCAGCGTGGCCACGCCCGGCTCCAGCGCCTTCCAGGAACCGGTGAAGGACAGCACGGCGAAACCGGCGGCCGCGAAACCGCGTTGCTTCAGCCATTCGCGGGCCTCAGCGCTGCCCGCGCCGCTGCCCGCTCCGGTGTCCGTACCGGTCTCCTCGCCGGGGAGGATCTCGGACAGGCCCTGCACGCTCGGGTTGTGGCCGACGAGGATGACGTTCCGCGCGTCGTCCGGCGTCTCGTTCAGCACCGCGATCAGCTCGCCGGGCGAGGCGTCGTAGAGCCGCTCCTCGTAGACGGTTTTCGGCCGGTGCGCGAGCTCGTGCACGGCGAGCTTCCAGGTCTCCCGGGTCCGGACCGCGGTGGAGCAGAGGGCCAGATCGAAGGGGATGCCGGTGTCGGCCAGCCTGCTTCCGGCGGTGGCCGCGTCCAGGCGGCCCCGCTCAGCGAGCGGCCGCTCGTGATCGGTCACCTGGGGCCAGTCGGCTTTCGCATGCCGGAAGAGGACGATCCTGCGGGGTTCTGCGACGCTCATGGGATCCAGCTTCGCATGAAACAGGCCACAGGGCGCAGGGAGTTGACGGGGCGGCTCCGCGGATGCTCAGCCGGTGCTCAGCGGGCTATGAGCTGCTGCACACGCTCGAACAAATGGGTGATCATCGGGTCCGAGGCCGCCGCTTGCGCGTCCGTCGGGTTGAGCATCAGCACGAGCAGCACGACGAACGCGAGCGCCGGCAGGGCGAGGGCCCACCACGGCAGCCTGATGTCGACGCCGCCCGTGGTCGCCGGGTGGGGCCGGGTGTGCGTAGGGGCCGACATCGATGCCTCCGCTGGTCTCCGAGTGGTCCGCGATCCGCTTCTCGCGGTCACACCATCGAAGTTACGGAACGCGCGGCCCCCAACCCATCCGGAGATCCACCCACTTGACCCTGAGCCTCACCCCCTAGGGGATGGTGGGGACAACCCCACCATCGGCCCACGGAGGCACGTTCAGGGGCGCACGGTCACGGCGACGCGATCGTCGCGATGATGGCGATGACGATGAAGATGGCGAAGAACGAGCCGAAGACGAGCAGCATCTTCTTCTGACCGTTCTGGGGGTTCGGGTCGAGCACTGGCATACGGCCAGTCTCGCACCCTTCGTCCGCGCCGGATCCGCCGGGGTGAGGTCGGGCGGGGTGCGGTCGGCCGGGGCCCGGGCGGGCTCAGCGGGCCGCCTCGTCCTCGACCGTACGGTTGCGGCCCGCGAGGACGCCCACGGCCATCTGCGGGACCATCAGGCCGGCCATGAGGGCGATCGGCAGTCCCCAGCCGCCGCTGTGCTGGTAGAGCACGCCGACCAGGAGCGGCCCCGGGATGGAGATCAGATACCCGGTGCTCTGCGCGAAGGCCGACAACTGGGCGACGCCCGCACCGGTCCTGGCCCGCATCCCGACCATCGTCAGGGCCAGCGGGAAGGCGCAGTTGGCGATGCCGAGCAGCACGGCCCAGGCCCAGGCGCCGCCGGCCGGCGCGAGGTACAGGCCCGCGTACCCGGCGAGGCCGCAGACGCCGAGCGCGATCACGATCGGGCCCTGCCGGGGCAGCCGGGTGGCCAGGCGCGGGATGACGAAGGCCAGCGGCACGCCCATCACCATGGTGACGGCCAGCAGCAGCCCGGCGGTGCCCGCGGAGACCCCCGCGTCCCGGAAGATCTGCGCCATCCACCCCATCGTGATGTACGCGGCGGTGGCCTGGAGCCCGAAGAACACGGCGAGCGCCCACGCGGTACGGCTGCGGGTGATCCGCAGCGCCGGCTGCGCCGGCCCGGCCTCCCGCGCGCGGGAGCGCTGTCCCCCGGACGCCTCCGGTCCGGAGGGCGCCTCCCGGTGTCGTACGAGAGCGATCCAGGGCAGTACGGCAGCGGCGGCCAGCGCCGCCCACAGGGCCAGGCCTGAGCGCCAACTGCCGCCCAGGGCATCGGTCATGGGCACGGTGACCGCGGCCGCGGCGGAGGTGCCGAGGGCCAGGGCCATCGAGTACAGGCCGGTCATCGAGCCGACCCGGTCCGGGAACCAGCGCTTGACGATCACCGGCATCAGGACGTTGCTGACCGCGATGCCCATGAGCGCCAGCGCGCTGCCGACGAGGAAGCCGGCCGTGCCGCCGATGTAGGGCCGTATGAGCAGGCCCGCGGTGATGAGGACCATGCCCGCGCAGACCACCGCGGCCGGGCCGAAGCGGCGGGCCAGGCGCGGGGCCATGACGCCGAAGACGGCGAAGCACAGCGGGGGTACGGAGGTGAGCAGTCCGGCGACGCTGCCGCTCATGCCGAGCCCGTCGCGGACCTCTTCGAGGAGGGCGCCGAGGCTGGTGATGGCGGGGCGGAGGTTCAGCGCGGCCAGCACGATGCCGACGGCGAACAGACGCGTCGTCCACGCGTGCGTGGACGCTTTCTCGGGCTGCTCCCCGATCCGCTTTCCTGTCGGCGCCAGGGAGTCGCTCACGGCCGAGCTGCCGACGTTGCCGCTGATGTTCGTCGTGGACTTCACTGTCCGGGTTTCCTCGCTTGCCATGCTGCCCATCATAGAATCATGGGATGATTGGTTGTCCATCCCCGGGTGGCCCGCTCCCGCCCCGCACATGCGAAGGTGTGCCATGCCCCTGAGCCATCCCCGTCGTTCGGCGCTGTCCGAGCAGGTCATCGCCGCGCTGCGGAACCAGATCACCTCGGGCGAGTGGCCGGTCGGCTCCCGGATCCCCACCGAGCCGGAGCTGGTCGAGCAGCTCGGGGTCGCCCGCAACACGGTCCGCGAGGCGGTCCGCGCGCTCGCGCACAACGGCCTGCTGGACATCCGTCAGGGCTCCGGGACGTACGTCGTGGCGACGAGCGAGCTGGCCGGTGTGATGCACCGCCGCTTCGCGGACGCCGACCCCCGGCACATCGCCGAACTGCGCTCCACGCTGGAGTCGTCGGCGGCGCAGCTGGCCGCCGAGCGGCGCACCGAGAAGGACCTCAAGCAGCTGGACGCCCTCCTCGTACGACGGGAGGAGGCCTGGGCATCGGGCGACACGGAGGCCTTCGTGACGGCCGACGCGACCCTGCACATGGCCGTGGTGGCGGCCTCCCACAACGACGTCATGACGGCGATGTACGCCGACCTGGGCGAGGTGCTGCGGGACTGGCTGCGCGCGGACGTCGGCGAGGCGCTGACTCCGGAGACGTACATGGACCACACGCGGCTGGTGGACGCGATCCGCGCGGGTGACGCGCGGGCGGCCGCCGAGGAGGCCGCGGGCTATCCGTTCGTGTGCCGCCCGGGGAGGCTCGGCCCGCCCGCTTCGTAGGGGTTCAACTCGCCCGCTTCTGGTGGCTGACCCACACCGCGCGGACGTCCTCCCAGCAGCGGCCGGTGAGCCGTACGGTCTGCGCCGGTCCCGCGTCGGTCGCGATGCCGTCGCTGTCGATGTCCCACCAGCGGTCGCACTCGATGTGCAGGCTGACGCGGTCGGTCCGGGGGTACGGGTTGTGGCAGTACGCGATCACGTGCGAGCCGTGGACGGCGGTGCGGCAGTCGGCTCCGAACAGCTGGGGTGCGGCCGGTTTTCGGGCCTCCACGCGTGCGTGGGGCATCGCCTCGTACGCCAGGGAGATGACGAGCGCGACGGCGACGGTCACTGGGGCCAGGCTGCGGGACAGGCGCACAAGGGGAACCTCCTCGGCAGTGCTGGGGAGGAAATCGCGTGGTGAACGCGTAATCAAGAGTGCGCAGTTGTGCCCTGCCCCCGCCTGGCCGGAGGGGCCGAACGGGTGACGCCCCGCTCCCCGCGCGGTGCGGGAAACGGGGCGTCGACGCCGTAGGAGAGACCGGGCCGGGAGGTCAGGCTCCGATGGCGTGCAGGCCGCCGTCCACGTGGACGATCTCGCCGGTGGTCTTCGGGAACCAGTCGCTCAGCAGGGCGACGATGGCCTTGCCGGCCGGCTCCGGGTCGTTGAGGTCCCACTCCAGGGGGGAGCGGTTGTCCCACACGGAGGCCAGCTCGCTGAAGCCCGGGATGGACTTGGCGGCCATCGAGCCGAGCGGGCCCGCGGAGACGAGGTTGCAGCGGATGTTCTGCTTGCCCAGGTCGCGGGCGAGGTAGCGGCTGGTGGCCTCCAGGGCGGCCTTGGCCGGGCCCATCCAGTCGTACTGCGGCCACGCGAAGGACGCGTCGAAGGTGAGGCCGACGACGGAGCCGCCGTTCTGCATCAGCGGCAGGCAGGCCATGGTCAGCGACTTCAGGGAGAACGCGGAGACGTGCATCGCCGTGGCGACCGACTCGAACGGCGTGTTGAGGAAGTTGCCGCCGAGCGCGTCCGGCGGCGCGAAGCCGATGGAGTGCACGACACCGTCGAGGCCGCCCAGTTCCTCGCCCACGACGTCGGCGAGGCGCGCCAGGTGCTCGTCGTTGGTGACGTCGAGCTCGATGACCTTGGTGGGCTTGGGGAGCTTCTTGGCGATGCGCTCGGTCAGCGTGGGCCGCGGGAACGCGGTCAGGATGATCTCGGCGCCCTGCTCCTGGGCCTGCTTGGCGGCGTGGAAGGCGATGGAGGACTCCAGCAGCACACCGGAGATCAGGACGCGCTTGCCCTCGAGAATTCCGCTCATGGTGATCAGTGACCCATTCCCAGTCCGCCGTCTACGGGGATGACGGCTCCAGTGATGTACGAGGCGTCGTCCGAGGCGAGGAACCGCACCGTCGCGGCGACCTCCTCGGGCTGCGCGTAACGGCCGAGCGGCACCTGCTTCACGATGTTCTCGCGCTGCTCGTCGGTGAGCGCCTTGGTCATGTCGGTGTCGACGAAGCCGGGCGCGACGACGTTGAAGGTGATGTTGCGCGAACCCAGCTCACGGGCGAGGGAGCGCGCGAAGCCGACCAGGGCGGCCTTGGAGGCGGCGTAGTTCGACTGGCCGGGGCCGCCCATCAGGCCGACGACCGACGAGATGAGGACGACGCGGCCCTTCTTGGCGCGCAGCATGGCGCGGTTGGCGCGCTTGACGACGCGGAAGGTGCCGGTGAGGTTGGTGTCGATGACCGAGGTGAAGTCCTCCTCGGACATGCGCATCAGGAGCTGGTCCTTGGTGACGCCGGCGTTGGCGATCAGGACCTCGACCGGGCCGTGCTCGGCCTCGATCTCCTTGTAGGCCTGCTCCACCTGCTCGGTGTCGGTGATGTCGCACTTCACAGCGAGGAAGCCGGCCGGCGGCTCACCCGAGCGGTACGTGATGGCGACCTTGTCGCCGGCGTCGGCGAACGCACGGGCGATGGCGAGGCCGATGCCCCGGTTGCCTCCGGTGACGAGAACCGAGCGGCTCAACGGATCACCCTTTCGATAGCGGTCCTGCACGCCTGCCAGATACACCTGGTTGACAGGCGGCTTTATCGAAAACCTATCGGTCCGCCCGGTCCGGCGGACAATCGGGCACCGACAGTGGCTTACGGGACTCGCTGTCGGGTCCCTACAGAAAGTGCCGACGCAGCGCGGAAACGTGTGGTCCCCGCACCCGCTCGCGCGACATGATCGGACCCGACAGGCCACGACAGCAGGGAGACCTCCGTGCCCCATTCCATCGACGAAGCCTTCACGGCACTTCCGCTACGCGCCCTGGCCGAAGCCGCGCTGGCACGCGCGCGTGCGCTCGGTGCCGAGCACGCGGACTTCCGGTTCGAGCGGGTGCGCAGCGCGTCCTGGCGGCTGCGGGACGCCCGGCCCGCGGGTACGTCGGACACCACCGACCTCGGGTACGCGGTGCGGGTCGTGCACGGCGGCACCTGGGGGTTCGCGTCGGGTGTGGACCTGAGCCTGGACGCCGCCGCCAAGGTCGCCTCGCAGGCGGTGGCGATGGCGAAGCTCTCCGCGCAGGTGATCAAGGCGGCCGGGTCGGACGAGCGGGTCGAGCTGGCCGCCGAGCCCGTGCACGAGGAGCGGACGTGGATCTCGTCGTACGAGATCGATCCGTTCTCGGTGCCCGACGAGGAGAAAGCCGGGCTGCTGGCGGACTGGAGCGCCCGGCTGCTCGCGGCGGACGGTGTCAACCACGTGGACGCGTCGCTGCTCACCGTGCACGAGAACAAGTTCTACGCCGACACCGCCGGGACGGTGACCACCCAGCAGCGCGTCCGCCTGCACCCGCAACTGAACGCGGTGTCGGTCGACGAGTCGAGCGGTGAGTTCGACTCCATGCGCACCATCGCGCCGCCCGTGGGCCGGGGTTGGGAGTACCTGACGGGCACCGGCTGGGACTGGGACGAGGAGCTGGCGCGGATCCCCGAGCTGCTCGCCGAGAAGATGCGGGCGCCGAGCGTCGAGGCGGGCCTGTACGACCTCGTCGTCGACCCGTCCAACCTGTGGCTGACGATCCACGAGTCCATCGGCCACGCCACCGAACTGGACCGCGCGCTCGGCTACGAGGCCGCCTACGCCGGCACCTCCTTCGCCACCTTCGACAAGCTCAACAAACTGAAGTACGGCTCCGAGCGCATGAACGTCACCGGCGACCGCACCGCCGAACACGGCCTGGCGACCATCGGCTACGACGACGAGGGCGTCGAGGGCCAGTCCTGGGACCTGGTCAAGGACGGCACCCTGGTCGGCTACCAACTCGACCGCCGCATCGCAAAGTTGACCGGCTTCGACCGCTCGAACGGCTGCGCCTACGCCGACTCCCCCGGCCATGTGCCGGTGCAGCGCATGGCCAACGTGTCGTTGCAGCCGGATCCGGCGGGGCTGTCCACGGAGGACCTGATCGGCGGGGTCGACCGCGGGATCTACGTAGTGGGCGACCGGTCGTGGTCGATCGACATGCAGCGCTACAACTTCCAGTTCACCGGACAGCGGTTCTTCAAGATCGAGAACGGGCGGATCACCGGACAGCTGCGGGACGTCGCGTACCAGGCGACGACCACCGACTTCTGGGGGTCCATGGCGGCCGTCGGCGGTCCGCAGACGTACGTCCTGGGCGGCGCCTTCAACTGCGGCAAGGCCCAGCCGGGCCAGGTCGCCGCGGTCTCGCACGGCTGCCCGTCGGCCCTCTTCACGGGCGTCAACATCCTCAACACCACGCAGGAGGCCGGTCGATGAGCGCCCGTACGAACAAGCCGCACGAGGTCGTCGAGCGCGCCCTCGAACTGTCGCGGGCCGACGGCTGTGTCGTCATCGCCGACGAGCAGTCGACCGCCAACCTCCGCTGGGCGGGCAACGCGCTGACCACGAACGGTGTCACGCGCGGGCGCACGCTCACCGTCATCGCGACCGTCGACGGCAAGGAGGGCACGGCCTCGGGGGTCGTGTCCCGGTCCGCCGTCACCCCGGAGGAGCTGGAGCCGCTGGTGCGGGCCGCCGAGGCCGCCGCGCGCGGTGCCGAGGCCGCCGAGGACGCGCAGCCGCTGGTCACGGGCGTACCGCAGTCGCCCGACTTCACGGACGCGCCCGCCGAGACCTCGTCCTCCGTGTTCGCCGACTTCGCCCCGGCGCTCGGCGAATCGTTCGCACGCGCGCGTGCGGGCGGTCGCGAGCTGTACGGCTTCGCCAACCACGAGCTGGTCACCAGCTACCTGGGTACGTCGACGGGGCTGCGCCTGCGCCACGACCAGCCCAACGGCACGCTGGAGCTGAACGCCAAGTCCCCGGACCGTACGCGCTCGGCGTGGGCCGGCCGCTCGACGCGGGACTTCAAGGACGTCGACCCGGCCGCGCTGGACGCCGAGTTGGCCGTACGGCTGGGCTGGGCGGAGCGGAAGATCCCGCTGCCCGCGGGCCGCTACGAGACGCTGCTGCCGCCGACCGCGGTCGCGGACCTGCTGATCTACCAGATGTGGTCGGCGTCGGGCCGGGACGCGGTCGAGGGCCGCACGGTGTTCTCCAAGCCCGGCGGCGGCACCCGCGTCGGCGAGAAGCTCACCGAGCTGCCGCTGTCGCTGCGCAGCGACCCGAACGAACCGGGCCTGGAATCCGCCCCGTTCGTGCTCGCGCACACCTCCGGGGGCGACCAGTCGGTGTTCGACAACGGGCTGCCGCTGACCGCCACCGACTGGGTGCGCGAGGGCGAGTTGCAGCATCTGCTGACCAGCCGGCACAGCGCGGGACTGACCGGGCTGCCGGTCGCGCCGTCGATCGACAACCTGATCCTGAGCGGGGGCGAGGACCGCTCCCTGGAGGAGATGGTCGCGAACACCACGCGCGGGCTGCTGCTCACCTGCCTCTGGTACATCCGCGAGGTCGACCCGGCGACGCTGCTGCTGACCGGGCTGACCCGGGACGGCGTCTACCTCGTCGAGAACGGCGAGGTGGCGGGCGAGGTGAACAACTTCCGGTTCAACGAGTCGCCGGTGGATCTGCTGGGGCGGGCGACCGAGGCGGGGCGGACGGAGAAGACGCTGCCGAGGGAATGGAGCGACTGGTTCACCAGGGCCGCGATGCCCGCGCTGCGGGTGCCGGACTTCAATATGAGCTCTGTCAGTCAGGGCGTATAACCTCGTACCTGATCCACGAGACCATCCCAAGGAGATACGAGAACCGTGACGGACATCGTCGACGAGCTGAAGTGGCGGGGCCTGTTCGCCCTGTCCACTGACGAAGATGCTTTGCGCAAGGCGCTCGCGGACGGTCCCGTCACGTTCTATTGCGGCTTCGACCCGACGGCGCCGTCGCTCCACCTGGGTCACCTGGTGCAGGTGCTCACCGTGCGCCGGCTCCAGCAGGTCGGCCACCGCCCGCTGGCGCTGGTCGGCGGGGCCACGGGCCAGATCGGCGACCCGCGCCCGACGGCGGAGCGCACGCTGAACGACCCGGAGACGGTCGCCGGCTGGGTCCAGAAGCTGCGCCGCCAGATCGAGCCGTTCCTGTCCTTCGAGGGCGAGAACGCTGCGGTCATGGTCAACAACCTCGACTGGACGGCGAACCTCTCCGCGATCGAGTTCCTGCGCGACATCGGCAAGCACTTCCGCGTCAACAAGATGCTGGCGAAGGACTCGGTCGCCAAGCGTCTGGACTCCGAACAGGGCATCAGCTACACGGAGTTCAGCTACCAGATCCTCCAGGGCATGGACTTCCTCCAGCTCTACCGGAGGTACGGCTGCACGCTCCAGCAGGGCGGCAGCGACCAGTGGGGCAACCTCACGGCGGGCCTGGACCTGATCCACCGCCTGGAGCCGGACGCCACGGTGCACGCCTACGGCACGCCGCTGATGACCAAGGCCGACGGCACGAAGTTCAGCAAGTCCGAGGGCACCGCCATCTGGCTCGACCCGGAGATGACCACGCCGTACGCGTTCTACCAGTTCTGGCTGAACACCGACGACCGGGACATCTCCACGTACGCGCGCATGCTGTCCTTCAAGTCCCGCGAAGAGCTTGAGGAGCTGGAGAAGCAGACCGAGGAGCGTCCGCAGGCGCGTGCCGCCCAGCGCGCGCTGGCGGAGGAGTTGACGACGCTGGTGCACGGCGCCGAGCAGACGGCCGCCGTGACCGCCGCGTCCAGGGCCCTCTTCGGGCAGGGCGAGCTGGCGGAGCTCGACGAGCGGACGCTGGCCGTGTCCCTCTCCGAGGTGCCGCACATCCAGGTCGCCGAACTCGGCCTGGTCGTCGACCTGTTCGCCGAGGTCGGCCTGGTGGCGAGCAAGTCCGCCGCGCGGCGCACCGTGAAGGAGGGCGGGGCCTACGTGAACAACGTGAAGGTCGCCGCCGAGGATGCCGTGCCGGCCAAGGAAGATCTGCTGCACGGGCGGTGGCTGGTGCTGCGGCGGGGCAAGAAAAACCTGGCCGCGGTCGAGGTCACTGGAGCGTAAAGCGCCGTAGGGGCGCGGGGTTCGTTGCGGGCCGCGGGTTCGTCGTGGCTGGTCGCGCAGTTCCCCGCGCCCCTGACGGGGCGCTGCGGTCAGGTTCGTTGTTTGTTCTTGCCGATCGTCGCCATGTACGCCATGTCGACGACGAAGACGATGATGATCGCGGCGATGAGCTGGAACGCGTGGCGGCTCCAGTCGATGCCGCTGGTCGCGTCGACGCCGGCCGCTCGGGCGATCGCGTTGCCCACGATGGCGCCGAGAATGCCGCAGATGGTGGTCAGCCAGAGAGGACTGTGCTGCTTGCCCGGGATGATCGCCTTCGCGATCAGACCCAGCACGAATCCCACGATGATCGCCCACAACCAGCCCATGGCTGCCTCCTTGTACGGCTCTACGTGAGCATTACGCCAAGTGTGGGTCCGGTCGCCGTACGGCGCATGTCGGGTGCGGCCATACGCGCTACGGCGCAGGTCGTTCGCCCAGGCCGGAGGTCCCCCGGTCTCGAAGGCGACGGAGGCGCGGCGTAACGTAGGACGTGTCGGGGCCCGGTTCCCGGATCGGGTGCGAACCGGGGCCACGGGCCGGGGAGAGTCCGATGCGGGCGGATGGTGGAATGTGATGCGGAAGCTGCACGGCGAAGGCAACGCCCAGGTGTTCCGGATCACCGGAGCCCGGACGGGACTCGCGGAGGACATCCGCGGCCGGCAGCGCCGGTACGTCATCTCGATGTCGATCCGTACGGTGTCGGTGATCCTCGCCTGCGCGCTGTGGAACGTCGAACGGCACGTCGCGATCGTCGCGTTGGTGCTCGGTGTGCTGCTCCCCTATGTCGCCGTCGTGATCGCGAACGCCGGGCGGGAGAACGCGCCGGGGCTTCCGTCCACGTTCGTCACCACGCCGCTGCGGCCGATGATCACGCCGCCGCGCTCCGACGAGGCGTTCACGGAACCCGTCCCGGAGGGGGTCGTGCCCGAGCCGGCACCCCGCGCGGGAGGCGAACCGTAGGACCCGTCGTGACCGTCGCGAAGGCGCTTCAAACGGAAGTCGGCTCCGCACCAAGCTCAAGAAAAGCTCAGATCAATCATGTTGTTCCGGTGCCGGGCGACCGGTCACCCGTGACATACTTCGTACGCGCTCCGCATCCCCCGTCGGAGCGACGGACCGACGCCGGGCAGCTCCCCCCGTGGCTGCTCGGCGTCGCCTTTTCAGCGCATCTGTGAGATGAAATTCCGTGGGTTCCCGTGAGTGACGAGACACCGATCTGCTCCGCGAAGGGCTGCCGCGCCGACGCCGTGTGGGTGCTCGCGTGGAACAACCCGAAGATCCATACGCCGGAGCGCCGCAAGACGTGGCTCGCGTGCGAGGAGCATCGCGAGCATCTGTCCCAGTTCCTCGGTGTGCGGGGGTTCCTGAAGGACGTCGTCAAGTTCGAGGACTGGGAAGAGCCCGAGATCCCGTAGAGCCCCTTCGCCTACGACGGCTGCTCAGCCGCCGATCGCCGACATCGGCCGGTCCGGTTGCAGGAACGAGGGGTCGTCCAGGCCCGAGCCCGCCTTCTTGCCCCACATCGCCTGGCGCCAGATGCGGGCGATCTCCTCGTCGGGAGCGTCGGAGCGCAGGGCGGCGCGAAGGTCGGTCTCCTCGCGGGCGAACAGGCAGTTGCGTATCTGGCCGTCGGCCGTGAGGCGGGTGCGGTCGCAGGCCGCGCAGAACGGGCGGGTGACCGAGGCTATGACGCCCACGCGGTGCGGGCCGCCGTCGACGGTCCAGCGCTCGGCCGGGGCGGAGCCGCGCTCGCCGGAGCCTTCGGAGGTCAGCTCGAAGCGGGTGCGGAGGGAGGCGAGGATGTCGCCTGCGGTGACCATGCCTTCGCGCTTCCAGCCGTGCTGGGCGTCCAGGGGCATCTGCTCGATGAAGCGCAGTTCGTAGTCGTGCTCCACGGCCCAGGCCAGCAGGTCCGGGGCCTCGTCGGCGTTGAGCCCCGGCATCAGCACCGAGTTGATCTTCACCGGGGTCAGGCCCGCGTCGTGGGCGGCTTCGAGGCCCGCGAGGACGTCCTTGAGGCGGTCTCGGCGGGTGAGTGTCTTGAAGGCGTCGGGGCGCAGGGTGTCCAGGGACACGTTGACCCTGTCCAGGCCCGCCGCCTTCAGGGCGGTCGCCGTGCGCTTGAGACCGATGCCGTTGGTGGTCAGCGACATCTGGGGGCGGGGCTCCAGGGCCGCGACCCGCTCGACGATGCCGACCAGGCCGGGGCGCAGCAGGGGCTCGCCGCCGGTGAAGCGGACCTCCTCGATGCCGAGCGAGGTGACCGCGATGTCGATCAGGCGGACGATCTCGTCGTCCGTGAGGAGATCGGGCTTCGCCAGCCACTGCAGGCCCTCCTCGGGCATGCAGTACGTACACCGGAGATTGCACCGGTCGGTCAGCGAAACCCGCAGGTCGGTGGCTACTCGGCCATAGGTGTCGATGAGCACGTGGGCCCCCTCCCTCGATTCGGATCGCATGTTTTCCGACACCTGCGAGCCTACGCGACACCTCTGACAACGAGAGCGGCCCGATCCCACGAGGTACGACACGGCCGCGTCGTAGGGATCTACGACGCGGCCGTCGACGTGGGGGGACCGAGTGGGGGGACTCGGGGGGACTGGATCGGCCCTCAGTGCGCTCCGGTGCCGGTCAGGGACCGTACCTCCAGCTCCGCGTACTTGCCGGTGTCCGGCTCCTCCTTGGAGAGGATCGTGCCGAGCCAGCCCAGCAGGAAGCCGACCGGGATCGAGATGATGCCGGGGTTCTCCAGGGGGAACCAGTGGAAGTCGACGTCGGGGAACATCGAGGTGGGTTTGCCCGAGACGACCGGCGAGAACAGCACCAGGCCGACGGCGGTCACCAGCCCGCCGTAGATCGACCACAGGGCTCCTGAAGTGGTGAACCGCTTCCAGAAGAGGCTGTAGAGGATCGTCGGGAGGTTGGCGGAGGCGGCGACCGCGAAGGCGAGGGCGACCAGGCCGGCGACGTTCAGGTCGCGGGCGAGGGCGCCGAGGAGGATGGAGACGGCGCCGATGCCGATCGTGGCGTAGCGGGCGGCGGCCATCTCCTGCTTCTCCGTCGCCTGGCCCCGCTTGATGACGTTCGCGTAGATGTCGTGGGCGAACGACGAGGACGATGCCAGGGTCAGCCCCGCGACGACCGCGAGGATCGTGGCGAAGGCGACCGCCGAGATGCTGGCCAGGAGGATGGCGCCCCAGTTGGAGTCGACTCCGCCCAGATGCAGCGCCAGGAGTGGCGCCGCTGTGTTGCCCGCCTTGTTGGAGGCGATGATCTCGTCGGGTTTGATCAGTGCGGCGGCGCCGAAGCCGAGGGCCAGGGTCATCAGGTAGAAGGCGCCGATGAGGCCGATGGCCCAGTTGACCGACTTACGGGCGGCCTTGGCGGTGGGCACCGTGTAGAAGCGGATCAGGATGTGCGGCAGGCCCGCGGTGCCGAGGACGAGGGCGATGCCCAGGGAGATGAAGTCCAGCTTGGTCGTGCTGGTGGCGCCGTACTTGAGGCCGGGTTCCAGGAAGGCGGAGCCCTTGCCGCTGTTGTCGGCGGCCTTGCCGAGCAGGTCGGAGATGTTGAAGTTGAACTTGAGCATCACCAGGAAGGTCAGCAGCAGGGCGCCGGCGATGAGCAGGCAGGCCTTGACCATCTGGACCCAGGTGGTGCCCTTCATGCCGCCGATGGTGACGTACACGATCATCAGGACGCCGACCAGGGCGACGATGCCGATCTTGCCCGCGTCGGTGGTGATGCCGAGGAGCAGCGAGACCAGGACGCCCGCGCCGGCCATCTGGGCCAGCAGGTAGAAGATCGACACCACGATGGTGGAGGTGCCGGCCGCCGTACGGACCGGGCGCTGGCGCATGCGGTACGCGAGGACGTCGCCCATGGTGTAGCGGCCGGAGTTGCGCAGCGGTTCGGCCACCAGGAGCAGGGCGACCAGCCAGGCGACCAGGAAGCCGATGGAGTACAGGAAGCCGTCGTAGCCGAAGAGGGCGATGGCGCCCGCGATGCCGAGGAAGGACGCGGCGGACATGTAGTCGCCGGAGACGGCGAGGCCGTTCTGGAAGGCGGTGAACTGGCGGCCGCCCGCGTAGAAGTCGGCGGCGCTCTTGGTCTGGCGGCCCGCCCATACGGTGATGACGAGCGTCGCGGCGACGAAGATCGCGAACAGCGTGATGATCAGCGGCCGGTGCTCGCTCGCCTCGCCGGCGGCCAGGGTGATCGCGGGGCTCATGCGCCGCCCTCCATCCGGGACTTGATGGCCTCACCCTTGGGGTCGAGCTTCGCGGCGGAGTAGCGCGCGTACCACCAGGCGATGAGGAACGTGGTGAGGAACTGGGCGAGACCCAGGACCAGGGCGATGTTGATGTTGCCGACGACCTTGGTGTCCATGAAGTCGCCGGCGTAGTTGCACAGCAGCACGTACAGCAGGTACCAGACGATGAAGGCGACGGTCAGCGGGAAGGCGAAGGAGCGGTGGGCGCGGCGCAGTTCGGCGAACTCCGCGCTCTCCTGGACCTGTTCGAACTCCTCGGTACTGGGGAGTTGGTGTTCGGCTTTCGAGGGGGGTGGTGTCTCGGTGGCCACGGTGTCTCCTCGCGTTACGGACCTGCGGGTTCTGGTCTGGCTTGGCGCTTCCTGCCCAAGGGCACGGCGCGACACGTCGACCGGTTCAACTGCTTTGACTTCTTTCGGTAGTCGTCTTTGGGAAATCATTGCTGGCCAGTCACCACGGGAGATAGCTTCAGCTCTGCACCACTAGTCATGTACCTGCCCGAACGCCAACCACGTCTCGGGCCGTTTCGTTTCCGGATGATGTGGAGATCCCATGGCTCATCTGCGCCCCAGACGCCGGCTCGCCCTCGCCGTACCGGTCGTGCTGTCGCTGACCGCCTCGCTCGGTTTCCTCCCGTCGGCGGCCTCGGCGGTCCCGGCCGCGGGGACCACCGCGCAGACCGCCGACGCGCCCAACCTTGCGTATGTGGTCAACACTCGGCTGGACCACCACACGATCAACTCGGTCAAGAAGGCGATCAATGCGGCCGGCGGCACCATCGTGGAGACGTACGAGAAGATCGGTGTGATCGTCGTCCACTCGGCGAACCCCGACTTCGGTGCGCGGATCCGCGCGGTGCGTGGGGTCCAGTCGGCGGGTGCCACGCGTACGGCGCCGCTGAGCCCCGCCTCGACGACCGACGAAGGCGCGGTGCAGTACCTCTCCAAGGACCAGGCCGCGAAGACGGCGAAGGCCTCCGCCGCCGCCGGTGACAGCGAGCCCCTCGAGGCCGACCAGTGGGACCTGCCCGCGATCGGCGCCGACAAGGCCGCGAAGATCAACCCGGGCAGCAAGAGCGTGACGGTCGCCGTCATCGACGTCGGCGTCGACGACACCCACCCGGACATCGCCCCGAACTTCTCCGCCTCGCAGTCCGCCAACTGCGTGGGCGGCAAGGCGGACACGACGTACGGCTCCTGGCGCCCCGTGGACTCCGCCCACTACCACGGCACGCATGTCGCGGGTGAGATCGCTGCCGCCCGCAACGGCATCGGTGTGGCGGGTGTCGCGCCGGGTGTGAAGGTCGCCGGGATCACGGTGGCCGAGCCGGACTCGACGCAGTTGTTCTACCCGGAGAGCGTGGTCTGCGCGTTCGTGTTCGCCGCGGATCACGGCGTGGAGATCACCAACAACAGCTACTACGTTGATCCTTGGCTGTACAACTGCATGGACGACCCCGATCAACGTGCCATCGTCGATGCGGTCAACAGGGCCCAGCTGTACGCCCAGAGCAAGGGCACGCTCAATGTCGCCGCGGCCGGCAACTCCAACGACGACCTCGACTCCGACGCCCTGGTCGACGACTCCAGCCCCGACGACTCGACCGCGACGACCCGTACGGTCGACCCGCACGAGTGCTTCGACGTGCCGACCCAGTTGCCGGGTGTCGTCACGGTGAGCTCGGTCGGCGTCACCAAGGCCAAGTCGTACTTCTCCAGCTACGGCAAGGGCGTGATCGACGTGTCGGCGCCGGGCGGAGACGCCCGGCAGATCCCGGACACCCCGTCGAAGAACGGCCGCATCCTGTCCACGCTGCCGAACAACACGTACGGCTATCTCCAGGGCACCTCGATGGCGACCCCGCACGTCGCCGCCGTGGCCGCGCTGCTCAAGTCGACGCACCCGCACGCCGGTCCGGCCCAGTTGCAGGCGCTGCTGAAGGCCGAGGCGGACAACCCGGGCTGCCCGACCGACCCGTACGACACCAACGGTGACGGCGTCGTGGACGCGACCTGCGTGGGCGGCAAGCGCGTCAACGGCTTCTACGGGTTCGGCATCGTCAACGCCCTGCGGGCGGTGAAGTAGCCGACACCTCACCTGCTTCACGGGCCGGGCGGATCTCCGCCCGGCCCGTTCGTGTCCGTACGGCCATCCATTCCGCATTGCACATATTGATTGAATCAATATTGCATAGTTCAATCATGACTGGCATCAAGATGGCATGGGCCGCCATGGGCGGCGATCCCGCTCTGGTCCCGCGGGTCTCGACCGTCACACGTCAGGGTGCGCTCGAAGCGCGGCTTCCCGTACGGGAGTTGGCGCGCGCCTGTGTGGGAGCGTGTGCGCTGGCCGCCGCCGAGCTGGGGGCACGGCGGGCCGGGCTCGCGGAGGTGCCCGGGGTGCGGGTGGACGACGGGGCCGTCGCGACGGCGTTCGCCAGCGAGCGGCATCTGTTGATCGACGGGCGGGCGCCGGTCAGCTTCGCGCCACTGTCACGGTTCTGGCGGACGGCCGACGGCTGGGTCCGCACCCACGCGAACTATCCGCACCACCGGGCGCGGCTGCTGGGCGCGTTGAAGCTGCCGGGGGACGCGCCGGTGGAGGACGTTGCCGCGTCGCTCGCCGGGCGGTCCGCCCTGGAGGCCGAGGACATGGTCTACGGCGCCGGGGGCCTCGCGGTCGCGCTGCGGACGGCGGAGGAGTGGGCCGCGCACGCGCAGGGGGTCGCGGTGACCGGGCGGCCGCTCGTCGAGCGCGAGCGGCTCGGCACCGCACGCGCGCGTGTGCTCCCGCCGCTCGACGGGGACCCGTTGCTGCCCGCCGCAGGGCTGCGCGTGCTCGACCTGACCCGGGTCATCGCGGGCCCGGTCGCCACGCGGACGCTGGCCCTGCTGGGCGCGGACGTGCTGCGCGTGGACGCCCCGCAATTGCCGGAGGATCCCGACGCGCACGCGGACACCGGTTTCGGGAAGCGGTCGACGCGGCTGGACCTCGGGCCGGCGGCCGACCGGCGGACCTTCGAGGAGTTGCTCGCGCGGGCGGACGTCGTCGTCACCGGGTACCGGCCGGGCGCCCTGGACCGGTTCGGGCTCTCCCCCGAGGTGCTGGCCGACCGTCGGCCCGGGCTGATCGTGGCGCAGTTGTCGGCGTGGGGCGCGTACGGGCCGTGGGGCGACCGGCGCGGGTTCGACAGCCTGGTGCAGGTCGCCACCGGCATCGCGGCGACCGAGGGGTCACCGGACCAGCCCGGCGCGCTGCCCGCGCAGGCACTCGACCACGGGACCGGGTATCTGCTGGCGGGCGCGGTGCTGCGGGCGCTGACGGATCAGTCGGAGGAGGGCGGCGGCATCGCCCTGCGGCTGGCGCTCGCGCGGACCGCAGCGTGGTTGACGGCGGACGGGGGCGAGCCGGAAGGGGCGGCGGCCGGAGCGGCGCGCGGGAGCGAGCACCACCGGGCCGCGCACGGGCACAACCAGGCGGCGGACGAGCTCGGCGGGACGGCGTACAACCAGCCCGACGCCTGGTTGGTCGAGACGGGCAGTGATATCGGACGGCTGCGGCATGCCCTGTCGCCGGTGTCGTTCGACGGTGGGCCCTCGAACTGGGCGCGTCCGCCGGGGTGTTGGGGCACGGACCCGGCTCGTTGGGCTTGATGCGGGGGTCGACCGGAAACGTACCCGTGAGGGGAATGTCGTTCCGCCAGTCGTTTTGTTGCACTTGCCCGGTTATGTGACGGCTGGTGAAGATCTTGGGGTGACCTTGATACGACCGACTGTCGAAGTGGCCGACACGAGCGGCTCCGGGCGGCGCTCCGGTACGCGTCGGGCCGTCGCCGTCCTGGCCCTGGTGGTGCTCGCCGCGCTGGTCCCGCTGCTCGGCCCGTCCGCCGCGCTGCACGACACCGGGGAGGCCGCCGCACCCGGTGCCGGGGGCATCGCGCTGCTGCGGGCGGTGTTGTTCGGTGCGCTGTGCGTCCCCCTGGGCGAGCTGTTCGTGAACCGGCTGGCGCGTACCGTGCCGGGCGCTCCCCCGGACGGCCCCCGCAGCTGGGCCCCGTACGCGGCCGGTGCCGGTTTCGTCGCCGCGCTGGGGCTCGCGTCGGTCGTCGCGACGGGCAACCTGGTGCCGCACAGCCTCGCCCAGATCGACGTCGGCGGCCTCTACCAGTCGCGAGACGGCAAGTTGGCGCTCCTGGAGGTCAACGCGTTCGCCGTGGCGGCCCTGTGCGCCCGGTCGCGCAGACCCGGCCTCCAGGTGTGGCCCCTCGCCGCCGTGGTCCTCGCGGAGGCGCTGCGTGTGCATCCGGCGAGCGAGCGCAGCCCCCTGGTCGGCTCCGAACTGACCCTGGTGCACCTGACGTGTGCGGCGCTGTGGGTGGGCGGTCTGCTGCACGTGCTGCGGACGTTGCGGCAGTGGCGGGGCACCGAGGCGGGGGCCGCGCTGTTGGGGCTCTACGCGCGCGTGGCGGTCGTACTGCTGGCCGCGATCACCGCTACGGGGATGTGGAGTTCGCTGCGCCGGATGCCGGCCGGCACGATCCTGGACCAGCTGACGACGACGGCGTACGGGCGCACCCTGCTCGCCAAGGTGCTCCTCGTCGCCGCCGTCGCCGTGCTCGCGCTGTGGGCGCGGTACCGGCTGCGGCGGGCCACCGATCCGCTGACCGCCTGCTCACCCGCGCGGGCAGAGGTCGTCGCCCTGGGGGTGGTGGTCATGCTCTCCGGACTGTTGACGGCGTTGCCGCTGCCGATCCGCTGGCATTGATCAACCAATCGATCAATCCGTCGACTGATCAATCCGTCGACGTCTGCCATCAATGATTGATCAACCGTTGGTGACCATGACCTTCAGCGCCGTGCGCTCGTCCATCGCCTTGTAGCCGTCGGGCACGCCCTCCAGGTCGACCGTCAGGTCGAAGACGGGCGAGGGGTCGATCGTGCCGTCCAGGATGTCGGGCAGCAGCTCCGGGATGTACGTGCGGACCGGCGCGACCCCGCCGCGCAGCGCGATGTTCCGGTCGAACATGGTCCCGAGGTCGAGGCCGGTGCCGCTGCCGTGCGGCACGCCGACGAAGCCGATCGCGCCGCCGTCGCGCGTGATGTCGACGGCCGTCCGCATGGACTGCTCGGTGCCGACGGCCTCGACGACGGCGTGCGCGCCCTGGCCGCGCGTGAGTTCGCGAACGGCCGCGACAGCGTCCTCACCGCGTGCGGCGACGACGTCGGTGGCGCCGAAACGGCGAGCGATGTCCGTACGAGTCTCGTGGCGGCCGAGCGCGATGATCCGCTCGGCGCCGAGGCGCTTGGCGGCGAGCACGGCGCACAGGCCGACCGCTCCGTCGCCCACGACGGCGACGGTGGCGCCCTTGCGCACGCCCGCGCCGAGGGCCGCGTGATGGCCGGTGCCCATGACGTCGGACAGGGTCAGCAGCGCGGACAGCAGGTGGTCGTCGGAGGCCGCCTCCTTCGGCAGCCGTACGAGGGTGCCGTCGGCGAAGGGCACGCGTACCGCCTCGCCCTGACCGCCGTCGTAGCCCACGGCGCCCCAGAAACCGCCGTGCACGCAGGAGGTGGTGAGGCCCTCGCGGCAGTAGTCGCAGACGCCGTCGGACCACACGAAGGGCGCGACCACGAGGTCGCCGGTCCTGACGCCGGCCACCTCGGAGCCGGCCTCCTCCACGATCCCGAGGAACTCGTGCCCGATGCGCTGCCCCGGCTGCCGGGCCGACTCGCCGCGGTACGCCCACAGGTCGCTGCCGCAGATGCACGCGCGCAGCACCCGGACCACGGCGTCGGTGGGCAGCTGCACCATGGGCTCGGGCACGTCCTCCACGCGCATGTCGAACGGGGCGTGGATGGTGGTGGCGCGCATGGCGAGGGTCCTTCTCGTCGCGGGTGTGCTGGTGCGGTGCGCTCAGGGGGTGGTCGAGCGCACTTCACGGTACGCCGCCGCCGGTGCGCGGCGCTCGGCGAGGGTGCTGAGCACGCCCTGGACCAGCAGGAACTGTGCGGCGACGTACGTCAGCATGATCCAGAAGTCGGGCCTGGGCGGCTGCGGCCAGTCGGCGACGCCGGTCGCGATGAGGGTGTCCGAGGCCATGAAGAGCGCCCCGCCGAGGCCGGCGACGAGGCCCAGCCGGACGGCCGCGGCGCACGCCATCGCCGTGAGGAGGGCGCTGTAGCCGGCCACGGGGACCCGCAGGTCCGCCGGGAGGTCCGGCCACAGCAGCGTGACGGTTGCGGCCAGGGCGACGGCGTACCCGACGGCGAGGAGGCCGGCACGCGCGCGTGGAGCGCTTTTCGGGCTGCCGTACGTCCTGAAGAGCGCGAGGTAGCAGAGGTGGCCCGCCGCGAAGCAGGCCATGCCGGCGAGGAAGGCGGGGTCGGTGTCGGAGAGCAGCAGGGTGTCGCCGCCCCAGCCGAAGAGGAGCGCGGCGACGAGGAGCCGGGGTGCGCCGCGCAGGGCCGCGTACGCGGCGAGGAGCGGCATCAGGAGGGGCTTGGCGACGGTGTGGCCGGGGTCGTAGTCCACGGCGAGCGAGAGCAGGTCCACGAAGACGGCCAGTCCGAGGACGGGCAGGAGTGCGCGAACGACGGCAGGGTGGGCGCTACGTGGGCTCACGCGGCCGCGGTCTCCTCTGCGGCCGGGACGCTCTGCTCCGGGACGGGCACCGGCTGCCAGCCCGGTCCCCGGAACACGCGCCCCGCGCGCTCGCGCCAACTGGTCGCCGCCTTCAGGTCCTTGGCGATGGCGACGTACTCGTGGGTGGCCACCTTGATCGGGTTGAACGTGTTGATGTTCTTGGTCAACCCGTAGACAGGCCGATCGACCTCCGGCACGAAGGACCCGAAGAGCCGGTCCCAGACGATGAGGATGCCGCCGAAGTTGCGGTCCAGATAGCCGCCCTGGGAGGCGTGGTGGACCCGGTGGTGGGACGGGGTGTTGAAGACGAACTCGAACCAGCGGGGCATCCGGTCGATCCGCTCGGTGTGGATCCAGAACTGGTAGACGAGGTTCGCCGAGGAGCAGAAGGCCAGCGCGGCGGGATGCACGCCCAGGGCGATGAGCGGGACGTAGAACGGCCACACCGTGAGGGTCGTCCAGGGCTGGCGCAGGGCCGTGGTGAGGTTGAACCTGCGGCTGGAGTGGTGGACGACGTGACAGGCCCACAGGATGCGGATGACGTGGTGGCCGCGGTGGGACCAGTAGTAGAAGAAGTCCTGCCCGAGCAGCATCAGCGGGACCGTCCACCACAGGACGGGCACGCGCAGCGGGGTGAGTTCGTAGATCGCCGTGTAGATCGCGACGATCGGGATCTTCCAGAGGAAGTCGAAGACGAGGCTCCCGAGGCCCATGCCGACGCTCGTGACGGCGTCCTTCGTCTCGTAGCCCGCCGCGTCCTCGTCGGGATGGACGCGCACGCTGATCATCTCGATCACGGTGAGCAGCACGAAGGCGGGTATCGACCAGAGCACGGCATCGGGCAGGTTCGGCATGGGTGAACCGTAGGACCGTAAATCGACCACGCCTAGACGTTGTTACCCACAAGTATTACCTGGGGTACGCGCTTGCTTGTTGGCGATCTCCGCCAATGTGTCCGCTGCGCCCGGACTGTGGGTCGTTACACCCCGGCCGCGCCCAGCAACGCACCCGCCGCATAGGTGACCCCCATCGCCAGTGCCCCGCCCACCACGTTCCGCAGCATCGCCGGCCTCGTGTCCGCCGTCCCGAGCCGTGCGCTGCTCCAGCCCGTCAGGACCAGCGCGGCCAGTGACGACACCACGGTGACGCCGAGGCGCCAGTCGGCCGGGGGCAGGACGATCGCCAGCAGCGGCAGCAGCGCACCGACCGTGAAGGAGAGAAAGCTCGCCCAGGCCGCGTGCCAGGGGTTGGTGAGGTCGTCGGGGTCGATGTTGAGCTCCACGCGCGCGTGGGCGCGCAGCGCGTCGCGTTCCGTGAGCTGGGCCGCCGCCTCCATGGCCACCTCACGGGTCAGACCGCGGTCCTGGAGGAGTTCGGTCAACTCCTCCAGTTCGGCCTCCGGTTGCTCCTTCAGCTCACGCTTCTCCAGGTCCAGGGCGGCCTTCTCCGAGTCGCGCTGCGTCGATACGGATACGTACTCTCCCGCCGCCATCGACATGGAGCCGGCGAGGAGGCCCGCGAGGCCGGCCGTCAGCAGTGCCGAGCGGTCGTCCGTGGCGCCGGCCACGCCGACGACGAGACCGGCGGTGGACACGATGCCGTCGTTGGCTCCCAGGACCGCGGCCCGCAGCCAGTTCAGCCGCGAGCCCAGGGAGCCGTCATGGGCCTCGTCATGGTTCTCGCCGTGGGCCTCGTCGTTGGTCGGTTCCGTCACACCGCGAAGGATCCCACCCCCGGTGTCACCACACCCGTACCGACGCTCCCCGCGCGAACACCGGGCTCGTCGCGCCCGCCGGTGGTTCGGCGAGGGGCTCCGCGATCTCGGTCACCGTGGGGCCGACCTTCGCCGCGATCGGGTCCAGGGTGTCGAGGTCGAAGCCGTAGACGCGGGCCGCGTTGCCGCCGACCATGGCGGCGACCTCGTCGCGCGGCACGCGCGCGTAGGCGAAGCGCAGGCCCTCCCTGGAGTACGGGTACGTCCCCTCGTCGTGTGGGTAGTCGCTCCCCCACATGATCTTCTCGATGCCGATGCGGTCACGCAGGGGCACCTCGTGGGGGCGCATGAAACTGGCGCCTACGAAGCAGTTGTCGCGCCATACCTCCGAGGGACCCTTGCCCATCGAAGTGGCAAGCCCCGCGCCGAACTTGGACTCCGCGGTCGATGCCTTCGTGGCCGCCGCGACCAGCCGCCCGTGGTAGTAGTCCAGCATGTCGAGCACCCCGGGTATCCAGCCGGAGCCCTGCTCGGTCAGCACCAGCTTCAGGTCCGGGTGACGGCGGAAGGCGCCGCCGAAGATCAGGTGCCACAGGGCGCGGTGCGAGAACCAGGTCGTCTCGACCATGTACACCGCGCGGGCGGCCGGTTCGTCGCCCAGGGGCGGGGAGGCCGAGCCCGCGTGGTGGTTGACGGGGACGCCGAGTTCCGCGCAGACGGCCCAGATCGGGTCGTACGTCGACGAGTACAGCTCCGGCAGTCCCGAGCCCGGCGGGGTGCCGGGCAGCAACAGGCCGCCCCGGAGGCCCGCTTCGACCGCCCACCGGATCTCCTGGACGGCCTCCTGGACGTCGTTGAGGAGGATCTGGAAGACACCCGCCCGCCGGCCCGGCGCCGCCGCGCAGAAGTCCGCCAGCCAGCGGTTGTGGGCGCGCAGGCCGGCCCAGCGGCGCCGGAACTCCTCGGCGGTGGGCGCGGGTGCCATCAGGGAGCCGGACGGGAAGAACGGCGGGATGGTGTTCGGGAAGACGACCTCCGCGACGATCCCGTCCTCCTCCAGCTCCGCGATCCGCCGCCCGGAGTTCCAGTTCTTGTCGGCCGTGTCGGCGACCAGGTCCTCGTAGGGGTTGACGTACGTGGCCGCCCACGCGTCGAACTCGTCGTGGTACCGCTTCTCCAAGTAGGGCCTGTAGTCCAGGAGATCGGCGCCCGCGTGGCAGTCCGCGGAGATGACCGTGTACCGGTCCGCGCTGTCGGAACCCAGGGAGCCCGTGGAGGTCATGGCGTCGCCCCCAGGACCGGGAAGTCGTGGTCGGTCAGCCAGTGCCGCCCGACCTCGCGCGAGCGCGCCCAGGACGCCGTCACGGCCGCCTGGTCGTCCTGCTGGCCGAGTTCGGCGGGGGTCGGGCCGATCCGGCGGGCCAGCGGCTCCAGCGCCGCCACGTCGAAGCCGAAGGTGTCCGCCGCCGCGAGGCCCAGCATGCGGCGGGTCTCGTCGACCGGGATGTCGTGGAAGGTGCGGCGCAGCCACGCGCGCGTGTCGGGCCAGGTGCCCTCGGGGTGCGGGAAGTCGCTGCCCCAGAGGATGTTGTCGACGCCGATCTCGTACCGCTGGGCGAGTTCGCGGCGCTTGGTGTTGGTGGCGCAGATGAACACCTGCCGGTCGAGGTATTCGCTCGGCGGCCGTTTCAGCTCGGCGAAGGGTGAGAGCTTCTTGCCGCCGTGGGCGCCCAGGTAGAGGCGGTCCATGAACCACAGTTGGTTCGGCAGCCACCAGCAACCCGACTCCGCGACACCGAACTTGAGGCCCGGGTGACGCTCGAAGACCCCGGACCAGAGCAGGAACCAGAGCGGCCGGGCGGGCCACCAGGTCACTTCGCTCACGTAGATGCCCAGATGGTCGCCGTACTCGTGGCGGGGAGCTGCCCCGGAGTGCGTGAGCACGGGCATCCCGCACTCGGCGGCTGCCGCCCACACCGGGTCGTAACGGCGGTCGTGGTAGGGCTCCTTGTCGACCCACATGGAGGGGATCATCAGGGCGCCGAGGCCTGACTCCTTGGCGCGGTGGATCTCCGCGACGACCTTCTCCGTAGGGGCCGTCACGGGCAACAGGGCGACACCGCAGTGCCGTTCGGGGTTTTCGGAGACGAAGTCGGCGAGCCAGCGGTTGTGCGCCTGGGCGCCCGCCATGCCCAACTCCGGGTCCTGGTCGCCGGAAAGGCCGAGACCGACCCCGAAGGGCGCGGCGGTCTGGCTGTCCACGGCATCCGCGTCCGGGAAGACCACCTCGGCGGCCACCCCGTCCCCGTCCAGCTCCTTGAGGCGCTGCGCGGTGTCCCAACCCCCGCGCAGGCCCTCCTCGTTGTCCTGGAACCACTTGGCCGCGAACGCCTCGTTGCGGATGCCGAGCCGGGTCATCTCCTCGCGGCGCCGGTCGCGTCCGGCGAGGAACTCGTCGAAGTCCCGGTGGAACCGGGCGTCCAGATAGGGCCGGTACTCCTCGGTGGGCAGCCCGGCGTGGCAGTCGGAGGAGATGATCAGGTACGGCTCCTGGTCGGTCACAACAGCCCCCTCAGTCCAGGATGAAGCTCTCTAGGTACGACGGGTTCGAGCGGTCGAGCATGGAACGCGCGCGTGCCCGGATCTGGGCGTCGCTGTGCTCGCTCTCGGGCAGCAGCCAGAAGCGGTCCGCGCGGATGCCGTCCACGACGAGGCCGGCGACCTCCTCGACGGGCGTGAAGGCGACCTCCTTGCCCGCTGCCTCCATCGCGCTCTCCCACTGGTCGAGGCTGCGGTACGGGGTCCTGCGGGGCCGCTCCTTCGCGAACCGGTCGGGCCGGTTGCGGTGTGACTCCCACAGGCCCGTGCGCAGCATGTGCGGCCCCGGGAACAGCACCGAGGCACCCACGCGCGCGTGCTCCGCCTTGAGATGGGCGTACAGGGACTCGGTCATCGTCACGACGGCCGCCTTGGTGACGGCGTACACGGAGGCGGTGGGCAGTGGGGCGATGCCTCCGTCCCCGGAGGACGTGTTGACGACATGACCGGGTTGACCGGACTTGATCATCCTCGGCACGAACGCCTGGATGCCGTGGAAGACGCCCCACACGTTGACGGCGAACGCCCACTGCCAGTCGTTCGGTTCGTGCTCCCACATGCGGCCCTCGGCGCCCGAGCCGACCCCGGCGTTGTTGCACAGGACGTGGACGGCGCCGTACGTCTCGTAGGCCGACTCGGCGAGATCCAGGACCTGTTGACGTACGCCGACGTCGACCACGCGTGCGTGCACGTCGGCACCGTCGGCGCGCAGATCGGCGGCGGCCTTGTCGAGGGCGCCCTCCTCGACGTCGGCGAGCACCACCTTGAGCCCGTCGGCGGCGAACCGCCGTGCCATCGCGAGCCCGATCCCGCTCGCGGCCCCGGTGACGACGGCGACCTGACCCTCCCTCAACTCCATTACGCACTCCCCTCGGGCGGTCCGTCGTGGATCTGCTGCGGGTCGTCGTAGCGCTGGTGGATGTACGGCAACAGGGCGCGCGCGTCGACCCGTTCGACGACCTTGCCGCGCTGGTCGCTGGTCTTCTCGCCGATGGTGATGTCGACGAGGGTGCGTACCGGGAGGTCGGCGACGGGGTCGTACATGGACTCGCGCAGGACGACGTCCCCGGTGACGCGCTCCAGGCGGCGGACCTTCTCGTTGCGCAGGCAGTGCACTAGCACGGGGTCGGCGTCGAAGCCCGAACCGTCCACCGCGGGAAGGAACTTGAAGTAGAAGTCGGTCTTCTGCGTCGGCTCCGGGAGGGGCAGTTCCTCGCTGATCGCGCCCCGGACCTCGACGAAGGCGATGCCGTGCCGGGCGAGGGACGCGTGCACGACGAGGCCGACGCGTTCGACGGTCACCTCGCCGAGTTTCTTGGGCTCCCCGAAGACCTCGCGTCCGCCGGTGAGGGCCCGTTCGTGGGTCATCGGCATCACCAGGGGGTACCAGCCCTCGACGCCGTCGTGCGCGGCGGCGACCGCGAACGAGCCCGCGCCCAGGGGGTATCCGGCCAGTTCGACCTTGCTGATGTTCGCCCGGACCAGGGGCCGCCCGGTGGGCTTGAGGGGCGGCGGGAGGACCGCCGCGACCGCGTCCGGGTCGCTCTCCCAGACGGCCACCACACCGGTGGACCAGATGTCGGGGAGCTTGGAGCTCGCTGTGCGTGCGGCGGCGATCTCCGCCTCGGTCCGTGCGCCGTACCGTACGCGTGCCATACGCCGTACCGCCCTTCGTAGGCCGTCATCCGTCAGGCGGGCAGCACGCTTGCACCGGGCGGGCAAAAGGTCCATAGCCACGCGCGCGTGCGTTCGGCGGACCCGAACGGCCACGAAGGAACGGTTCCGTGCGCGTCTGAAGGAACAGTTCCCCGCCGAGGCCGACGCGATCGACGGATTCTTCCGGACCACACGGTGGGCCATGGCGGGTCTGACCGCGCGCAATGTCTTCGCGT
>NZ_JBLTJC010000113.1:0-28669 GCF_048158785.1 Streptomyces colwelliae
AGTTTACTGCACCCGAAGACTCTAGGTCAGCGACCAAGAAATGGGTGATCTCATGGCAGCACAGCGAGCGGCGGCAGAGCGGGTGGCAGCACAGCGGACGGAAACAGCGCAGGTCGTCATCGCCGGAAACAGGACTCCAAGCCCTTCCTCTACGTCGTCGTCTGCGCCGCCGGGATCGCCGCGGACGTCGGCCAACTGATCGCCGCCGCACAGGAGTTGGACTGGGAGGTCGGGGTCATAGCGACCCCGGTCGCGATGGGCGGCTTCTTCGACACGGCCGCCGTCGAGGCGCAGACCGGGCGCCCGATACGGTCGGCATGGCGTACCCCCGGTGATCCGCGCCCCTTCCCGCCCCCGGACGCTGTGATCGTCGCACCCGCCACCTTCAACACGATCAACAAATGGGCGGCCGGTACGGCGGACACGCTCGCGCTCGGCACCCTGTGCGAGATGCACGGCCTGGGCGTCCCGACCGTCGTACTCCCTTGCGTGGGCGACGCGTTGGCCGCCCATCCCGCGTATCGGGCGAGCCTGGAACGACTGCGCGGGATGGGCGTCCGCTTCGGTGATCCCTACTCCGGCGAGGTCCAAGAGGACGGCGGGCGGCCGGAGTTCGGCTGGGAGCGGGCGCTGGACCTGCTCTAGCAGTCAGCCGCAGGTCACGGTCGGTCCCGCCAGCATGCCCCCGGTGTACAGCGCCTGACCCTGCGGCATCCAGTAGCCCAGCTTCGAAACCACAGTGGAACAACGGGATTTGAGCGCGACACGGACCACCACGGTGTCCGGGTGGCCGGGCTGGAGATCGGTGAGCGCGCAGTCCAGGGCGTGCGGGAGCCGGTCCTTCGACGGGTGGCGGCCGATCAGCGGATTCACGCAACGGGCGTCGGACGTGGTCAGCTCCGCCCCCGTGCCCTCCTCCGCGATCAGCCCGAACCGCGCGCTGCCGTCGCCCTCGACGCTGTGCCGCTGGACCGTGTACGTCAGCGTGGTCACCGAGTTGGGCCGCAGCGTGTTCCGGTCGACCTCGATGCCGTGCGTGGCCCTCGGCCTGGGCGCGGTCAGGGTCAGCGTGGCGTGGACGGTGCCTTGCAGGTCCACGCCCTCGGGCGCGGAGCGGACGCGCACGGTGGCCGTGAAGTCGTACGTCCCCGGGCCCGGGTACTCGCCCGACCCCGGAAGCTTGCCGGACGCGACCGTCCCGCCGTCGCGCGCGGCGGTCCAGGTGCCCGAAGTGCGGCACGTGTACCGGACGGTCGCCCTGAGCTGTCCGCAGGTCGCGGGAGCCGAGACCGCCATGGTCGGGGTGCCGCTGCCCGCGCAGAGGCTGACGACGGCGTGCTGGCCGCGCGCGCCGTGCAGGGTGCCCGCGGGCGCGCACAGGGTCGACGGCGGCTCGGGCGGGGCCGGCGCCGGGTCCGTGCCGCCCCACGCGGGCGACACCAGGGCGAGCGGCAACAGGACCGCCCCCATCAGAATCCTCAGGCTGGTCGAACGTCTCGGCACCGCGTTCCTCCCGTACGGCACGACCGGCCGGGCGCCGGTCGTCCGCACCGAGGATGCGCGCCCCCGGCGGCCGCCCGGCCGCTCCCACGCCGGGCGGCCGGGGGCGGTCACACCAACGCCGGACGGCCGTGACCGGCGCGGTGTCGCTCACGGCTCCGGGCCCTCGTCGGTCGGCCGGGGACGGTCGTGCGACGCCGGATGCCGGGGGAGCGACGCCGGGTTGCTCCGGGCCCCGGTCCCACGCCCGGTGGCCGAGGGCGGTCACGCCTCGCCCGGACGCCCGTCAGTGGCCCAGCAGCTCCCGCAGCTCGGGTTGCAGCAGCTCTCCGTGCGCCTGTACGAGGTCGTCGCAGAGGTCCCAGATCCGTTCGACCGGCAGGGCCGCCGCCGTCGCCGGGTCGGCCATCGCCGCGTGCCGGATGTGGCGCGGGTCGCCGTCCGTGGCCGCGCGGACCACCAGGTCGGTGACCGAGACGTACGCGCTGTTGAGGGCCGCGCACTGCGGGGGCAGGGCGCCGATCCGGGTCGGCTGGACACCCAACGCGTCGACCAGGCACGGGACTTCGACGACAGAGTCGGCGGGGAGGTTGTCGATGAGGCCCCGGTTGGGGACGTTGCCGTAGACCGTGCGGGGCGTGCCCGTGACGATGCTGTGGATGATCTGCGGGGCGTACTCCAGCGTGCCCTCGACGGGGAGCGGGGTGCCTGCCGCGAGGGCCTCGCGGGTGCGTTCGTAGCTCGCGGTGTTCTCCTCGATGATCTCCAGGTACGCGCCGACCGGCAGCCGCAGCCGCTCGATCTCCTCGGGGTGGTGCAGATACCAGGGCACGTACTCGGCGGAGTGCTCGCTGGTCTCGGTGGGGTAGTGGCCGAGGCGGCGGTACATGTCCACGCGGACCCGGCGCAGCAGTTCGGGGTCCTTCTCGATCGTGTCGTCGAGGAGCGGGTACAGGCTCTGGCCCGCCCGCTCGAAACGCAGCACCCAGGCCTGGTGGTTGACGCCCGCGGCCAGGTAGGAGACCTCCTCGAAGGGGACGCCCACGAGCTGGGACAGGTCGTGCATCGTCCAGTACACCGAGTGGCACAGACCCGTCGCCCTGAGGGCGGGGGCGATGCGGCTCAGGTAGAGGAGGTTCATCGCCATCGGGTTGGTGTAGTTCAACAGGTGGGCGTCCGGGCAGAGTTGGGCCATGTCCTCGGCCAGTGACCGGAGTACCGGGAAGGTGCGCAGCGCGCGGAAGATGCCCCCGATGCCGAGGGTGTCGGCGATCGTCTGGCGCAGGCCGTAGCGGGTGGGGACCGCGAAGTCGGTGCGGGTGGCCTCGTTCATGCCGACCTGGACGATGTTGACGACGAAGTCGGCGTCCGCGAGGGCTGACCGGCGGTCCAGGTTCGCGGTGATCTCCGGTGTGGCGCCGCGTACTCGGGCGATGTGGCGGGCCGCGCCCTCCGCCGTCGCGAGCCGTTCCGGGTCGATGTCGTGCAACGCGATCCGCGCGTGGGCGAGTTCGGGGAACGCGAACAGGTCGGCGAGCAGGCCCTGCGTGAACACCACACTGCCGGCGCCGATGAAGGCCACCTTCACAGCGCTGCCGTCTGTCATCAAGTTCCTTTCAGCGAAGCCGAGGTGAAGTGTGCTGCTCATCCCTTGAGCCCGCTCGACGTCAGCGACTGGATGAACGTCTTCTGCGCCAGCAGGAACGCCACCAGCACCGGCACCACCGTGATGACGTTGCCCGCCATCACCGCCGACCACTTGGTGTGGTGCTGTCCCTGAAAGGTCGTCAGGCCCAACTGGAGGGTGTACTGCGTGTCGTGGTTGATCGCGATCAGCGGCCACGACAGGTCGTTCCAGGTGGACAGGAAGGTGAGGACGGCGACCGTGGCGAGGGCCGGCCGGGCCAGCGGCATGACGATCGAGAACAGCACCCGCAGCCGCGAACACCCGTCGATCCAGGCGGCCTCCTCCATCTCCCTCGGCAGCGCCAGGAAGAACTGCCGGAACAGGAACACCGCGAACGGCGTCACCAGCGACGGCAGGATCAGCGCGCCCAACGAGTCGATCAGCCCGAACCACTTCATCACCAGGAACGTCGGGATCATCGTCAGCTGGAACGGCACGACCATCGTCGCCAGCATCAGCCCCAGCACCAGCCGCGATCCGGCGAACCGCATCCGCGCGAACGCGTACCCGCCGAGCGACCCCAGCAGCAGATTCGACACCACCGCCACCGACGCCACGATCAGCGAGTTCGCGAACCAGCGCGGGAACATCGCGTTGCCCAGCACATAGCGGTAGCCGCCCAGGTCAACTCCCTTGGGCCACAAGGCGGGTGGGAAGCGGTTGATCTCCGCGTTCGTCATCACCGAGCTGAGCAGCAGCCATACGAACGGCAGCGCGAAGCACAACGCCAGCGGGGCCAGCACCAGATGCCACGCACTCACCCGCCGCGCGCTCATCGCAGACCTCCTTCCGTACGGCCCTGCCGCCGCCTTACGACCCGCAGCGCGCCGCCCGCGACCAGCAGGGCCACCGCGAGGACGTACGCGGACGCGGCGCCGTAGCCCGCGGTGAACATCTGGAAGGCCTGCTGCCAGACGAAGTACACGATCACCGTGGTCGAGCCGAGCGGACCGCCCTTCGTCGTCACGTAGATCAGGTCGAACACCTGGAGCGAGGTGATGAACTGCCACAGCAGCAGGAACACCGTGACCGGTGTGAGCGCGGGCAGCGTCACATGGCGCAGCACCTGTGCCCGGCCGGCGCCGTCGATGCGGGCCGCCTCGACGAGTTCGGGCGGTACGTCCTGGAGCGCGGCCAGGTACACCACGACACAGAAACCCACCCCGCTCCACAGCGAGATCAGCACCAGCAGATACAGCGCCTGGTCCGGGTCGGCGAGGAACCCCTGCGCGGAGACGCCGAGTTGGTGCAGCAGCGCGTTGGCGACGCCGAACTCCGGGTCGAGGATGAAGGAGAACAGCACGCCCTGCGCGGTCGCCGACACCACGAACGGGATGAACACCAGCGTGCGGTACAGGCCGATGAGCCGGATCCGGCGGTTGAGCGCCAATGCCAGCGCCAGCCCGCCGACCAGGCTGAGCGGCACGTACAGGGCCGCGTACAGCAGCGTATTGCCCACCGCCGTACGGAAGTTGGGGTCCTGCGCGAGGGCCCGGTAGTTGTCGAGACCGACCCAGCGGCCGGGCGTGACCAGGTCGTCGGCGCGGAACGACAGCAGCAGCGACCAGACGACGGGCACGACACTCAGCCCGAGGATCACCACGACCGAGGGTCCGATGAACGCCCAGGCGGTGGACCGCTCTTGACGGGCGCGACGGCGCGCGGCCTGGGCGGCGGCGGGTTGCGCGGGAAGGGTGAGGGCGCGGGGCAGTGTGGACATCGGGGTCTCCCGGAAGGGGGAAGTCACCTGGGGATCAGCAGGGCCGCGTCGGCCTTGTCGGCGCAGGAACGGAGCGCCTTCTCGGGGGAGTCCCGGCCGAGCAGCACGGAGACGATCGCCTCGCCCAACGCCTGCGAGATCTGCGGATACGCGGCGTGGACGGGCCGGACACGGGCCGAGCGCAGGGTGTCGGTGAAGACGTCGAGCCCGACCGTACGAGCGCTGTGCTCCCGCCACTCCGGCCGTGCGGCGGTACCCGTGCTCAACGGCAGACCGCCCGCCGAGATGTCCCAACGGACGTCGTGGACAGGCGAGTTCATCCACTTCACGAACTCCACGGCCGCCCGGGACCGGGCCGAACCGTTGTCGAAGACCGTCCACGTGTCGGGCCCGGAGATGGTGACCGCGTGCCCGCTGTACGTCGGCAGCGGCACGACCCCGTAGTCGATCTTCGCGGTGATGATGTCGGGCAACTGCCAGGGACCGGTCGCGACCATGGCCATGCGGCTGTTGAGGAACACCTGGTAGAGCTGCTCGCTGCCGGGCTTGGTGTCGAGGTACGCGCTTTTGTCGTGGCCGAGTTGGGCGAGGGTGCGAAGGGCGCGGACGCCCTGGTCGGCGAAGCCGATGTGTTTGCCGTCGGGTGCGACGACCTCGCCGCCGAGATCCCACAGCATGGGCCACAGCCGCCACACCGTGTCCTCGTCGCCGACGGCCGGCCAGCCGGTGCCGAAGACGCCCCGGTCGTGGTCGGTCAACCGCCGTGCGGTGTCGGTGAATTGCTCCCAACTCCAGCCAGGCTCCGGGTAGTCGAGCCCGGCCTGCCGGAACAGCTTCTTGTTGTAGACGACGGCCAGCGAGTCGAGCACCGCGGGCGCGGCCCGCACCCGCCCGTTGACGGTGACCGCGTCCCGCACCGGCTTCCAGAACGTGTCCCACGGCGTCGGCCCGTCGCGCATCGCGGACGTCAGGTCGACGACCCGCGGGCTGCGTGCCACGCTCGCCAGGTCCGAACCGAAGATGTAGGCGATGTCCGGGTAGGAGCCGGCGGCCAGCGCGGCGGTCACCTTCTGGAGCATCGCGTCGGCCAACACCCCACCGCCGCCCGGGTCCACGCGGATCTTCGGATGGGTCCGGTTGAACTCGTCGACCAACGCCTCCACCGCCTTGCGTCCGGTGTCGGTCTGCCCGTGCCACAGCTCCACGGTCACCCGGCCGTCCGAACCGACCCCGTCGGAGGCACCGCCCGCACATCCGCTCGCGGCACCGATGGCGGCCGCCCCGAGCAGCAGCCCACGGCGTGACATCCCGTTCCCCATCACGGCCTCCTCACCGCACCTTGCGGACGTAGTCGGCGCTGCCGGGCGTCGACACGTCCAGATCCCGGCGCACGATGCTGAGCCTCCCCGCGAAGCCCGAACGGGCCTTGCGCAGACCGGAGTCGGAGTACTCGATGACGATGACCCGGTCGTCGAAGGCCTTGGCGTACTCCCCGCACTCGTCGTACTCGGCGCACTCCTCCGCGATCGCGAAGTCGAGGCCGGTCTTCTTCCTGAGCCCGGCCAACTCCACGGTGTTTTTCTGGGCGATGGCCAGGTGCCGGGCGTGCGCGTGCCGGGAGAGCAGGGTGATGAAGGCGGTCGCGTCGTTCGCCGTCAGGAGGTGCTGGGAGCGGGTGTAACTGTCGTAGTTGTCCGGCTCGATCGCGTCGAAGCCCTTGGCCGCGCAGCCGTCGATCCACCGGCCGACCCGCGCCGCCACCCGCTGCCGCTTCGCCGCCGTACCGATGTCGAGGAGTGCCTCGCCCCAGTCCTCGTCGACGACCACCTCGCCGTCCGCGTCGCGCAGCAGCAGGTCGGCGGGCCAGGAGGCGCGCTCGTCCGGCTGGGCCTGGAAGGCGTTGACGTAGCAGATGTTGTAGAGGCCGGGCGCGGGCGCCGCCGTACGGTCGCGGCTGACGATCCGGACGCCGGCGGGCGGGGGATAGGCGCCGCCGATCTGGTAGTCGAAGTCGGCGTGGAGGGGCGGGAGTTGAACTGTGCCGGGCGCCGAACGAGAGGCGCTCGCCGAAGGCGTGGCGCTTTTCGACGGCGCCGCGCGGGACCGGCTCTCCGAGGGAGCCGGACGCGACGGGCTCTCCGAAGGCGCCGCGCGCGACGGCTGTTCCGGCGCCGAACTGGTCGACGTTCCGCACGAGGTCAGGACCACCGCGGTCGCGACGGCGCCGCTCAGGACAGCGGCCGTCCCGAGACCTCCGACGCGGGAGACACCCCTGACGGGCATGTCCGCTCCATCGATCGCGGGTACGACCCCGCCTCGGACCGGATGGAGCCGCGGTCCTGGCGACTGTGGCCGGGCTTGGAACCTGTCCGCTACCGGCTGGGCGCACCTCTGCGTACCGCGCCGCACGCGCGGGCACGTCCAGGATCAAAGCGCCCGGCCACGCCACTCGTCAAGGGTGCGTGCACATGCGCGACTTCGAGTACTCACGAAGTCGTACGCTCCAAACCGGTACCGAACTCGAAGGCAGGAGCAGCAACGATGCAGTACGTGAAGCTCGGTTCGACCGGCCTGGACGTCTCGCGGATCTCCCTGGGCTGCATGACCTACGGCCTCCCGGACCGCGGCACCCACGAGTGGACCCTCGACGAGGAGGCCTCGCGCCCGCTGATCCGGCAGGCGCTGGACGCCGGGATCAACTTCTTCGACACGGCCAACGTCTACTCCGACGGCACCAGCGAGGAGATCACCGGCAGGGCGCTGAAGGACTTCGCCCGCCGTGACGAGGTCGTCCTGGCGACGAAGGTGCACGGCCGGATGCATGACGGGCCGAACGGCAGCGGCCTGTCCCGCAAGGCGATCATGACGGAGATCGACCACAGTCTCGAACGGCTCGGCACCGACTACGTCGACCTCTACCAGATCCACCGTGCCGACCCGCACACCCCGGTCGAGGAGACGATGGAGGCGCTGCACGACCTGGTGAAGGCGGGCAAGGTCCGCTACATCGGGGCGAGTTCGATGTACGCCTGGCAGTTCGCCAAGCACCAGCACATCGCCGAGCGGCACGGCTGGACCAAGTTCGTCTCCATGCAGAACCACTACAACCTCCTCTACCGCGAGGAGGAGCGCGAGATGCTGCCGCTCTGCGCGGACCAGGGCGTAGGTGTACTCCCCTGGAGCCCGCTGGCGCGTGGCCGGCTCACCCGGGACTGGGGCACCACCACCGAGCGCAGCAGCACCGACACCTTCGGCAACCGCCTCTACCAGGACGGCGACCGCGCCATCGTCGAGGCGGTCACCCGTATCGCCGGCGACCGGGGCGTCCCGCGCGCCCAGGTCGCCCTGGCCTGGCTGCTGCACCAGAGCACGGTGGCCGCGCCGATCGTGGGCGCGGGCAAGCCGCAGCACATCGAGGACGCCGTGGCCGCCGTCGAACTGGAGCTGAGCGACAAGGAGTTGGAGGAGCTGGAGCAGCCCTATGCTCCGCACGCGATCAGCGGCCACTCCTGACGCGTCCCGACAGGGCTTGCGCCAGGGCGTCTTGACGATCCGTCAGTGTGGGCCGTGCGGCACGAACTCCGTGCCGCACGGCCCCGCCCCGACGCTCTCCGCCAACGGCACCCGCTCACCGCTCATCGAGATCGTGCGGTAGAAACTCCCGACGCGGTCGGCCGAGCGGCCCACGTAGTGCCCGATGAACGAGCGGCGGAAGCGGTCCGCGCTGCGATTGGGCTGCGAGCCGTGCACCAGGCTGCCGTTGAAGAACAGGACGTCCCCGGGCGCCATGTCGACCGGTACGGCCGTGAGCCCCGGCGGCGGTGGCACGTACTCGCGCGCGAAGGACACCCCGGCGTCCGCCTCCTCCGGGCAGAACACGTCCATGCGGTGAGTACCGGGCACGACCTCCAGGCCGCCGTTGTTCCGGTCGATCTCGTCGCAGGCGATCCAGGCGGCCACACAGGTGCCCGGCTCGGTCCGCAGATAGAAGTTGTCCTGGTGCAGCGCCTGGCCGCGCGCCCCCGGCGGCTTGAAGTAGAACATGCTCTGCGCGGCCAGCACCTCCTCGCCGAACAGGCGTTCCAGGACGCTCCGCAGGCGCGGGTCCAGGAGGAAGCGCAGGGCGACTTCGTTGATCTCGTGCGGGTGCATCACCCTCGGGTGGGTCCGGAGGGGATCGTCGGAAACGCGCGGTTCGAAGTGCCCGGGCACCGGACCGGCCGCGTGCAGCGCGGTGAACTCCGCACAGAGCCGGTCGATTTCGTCGTACTCGAACAATCCGCGCGCGACCGTGAACCCGTCCTCCTCGAACGCGCCGAAGTCCGTGGCCGTCATACGGGACCTCCTCGATGTGATGTCACCACCACAGTGTCAGGAGGCCGGGCGCGTGCCTATTGGTTGGCCGTGAACTCCCTCGTCGGTGATGTCGTGGAAGTCGTCAACTCCCGTGGCCTCCCCGGCTCGTCGGACAATGGGCCGGGCCGCCTGAACATGACCTGGGAAAACCGGAAGGAGGCCGTCCCCGCGTCCGGCGCGCAGGGTACGCCGGACGGTCTCGGGCCAATGGTTTCTGGATTTCCCGTGTGGATACGGTGGCAATCCCATAACGGACCCGTTTGACGAATCGTCAATTTACGTGGGCCCGTACGCAAAGCACAAAACCGAGGCAGACCTTGTTCCGCTTCGCTGACCTGTGCAAAGGTGTGCCTGTCGGCGCGCGGGCACATAGATGATTCCCCTCCGCGCGCTCGAGGCCGCTCCCGTACGTCACCCCCCTTGCTTCAAAAGAGCTGCCCCAGGCGGACGTTCGGGATGCCATCAATCGGACGGGCGGACCTTGTCGGCCTGTCGGCAGGGTCGCATACCCGCCGGTATGGACCGTATTCCGCGTTTCACCTGGAGGAATGCAGCCGTGAAGGACGCAGGTCCCTCGAATTCCCCGACTTCCGCTCACCACTTCGAAGTGACCGACGAGCAGCTCAGCGCCGAGCTGAAGAAGTGGACGGGGACGACGCCCGCGCTGCAACCCGTCGGCGAACTGCTGGACCGGCACTGGGAAGCGGCCTTCGCCTATGCCCAGTTGTGCACCGACGGACCGCACCACGCCGGAATGCTCACCACGGCCGCTTTCACCCGGCTCTTCGGGGAATCCCTGCGGCAGTCCGGACCGACCGCGGCCTGGCGCCCCCAGGTGCTGGTCACCGTGCGCCGTATCGCCGCCGAATGGGTCGCCGACCACCGGCAGGAAATGCTCCACCCCGATCTGCGCTGGGCGGGCGGCGGCGGTGACCGCGTCGCGGCCCGGCTGCTGCCAGTGCCCGAACGGCGCCTGCTCTCCCGGGCGTTCCAGCGGCTGCCCCAGTCGGCCCGCACGCTGCTGTGGCACATCGAGGTCGAGTCCGAACCCTTCTCGATACCCGCCGGACTGCTGGGCCTCGACGAGGAGGGCGCGGACATCGAACTCGGGCGCGCCCGCGGCCGGTTGCGCGAGGAGTGCCTCCAGGTCCACCGTGAACTCGCGCAGGACGACGAGTGCCAGCGCTACATCCGGCTGCTGGACGTCACCTTCCGGCGCGGCGGCGCCGAGGTCGACCCGGACCTCGCCATGCACCTCAGCCTGTGCAAGCACTGCCGTTACACCGCCGACCAGTTGAACCAGTTCAACGCCGGACTCGGCATCGCGCTGGCCGAAGCGGTGCTCGGCTGGGGCGCGCGGGCCTATCTGGAGGTCAGGGCCGGCAGCCGCGTGCTGCCCGCCGAGGTGCCGTCCGCCTCGACCGAACTCGCGGTGCACCCCGGCCCGCGGCGCGGCGAACTCAGATCGGCCCACAAGGCGGCCCGCCGCGTCCGCCGCCGCAACCTCGCCGTGGCCGTGCTGACCGTGAGCGGACTGGTCGTCCTCCCGCTCGTCCTGTGGTCCATCGGCGGCTCCGGCGGCGACAAGACCACCACCGAGAACCAGGCCGCCGGCGCCTCCGGCACGGGCAAGGAATCCGCCGACCCCTCCTGGGTCGGCAAGAACGACACCACCCAGGGCACGCTCAGCGGCCGGCTGCACAACGTCGAGTCCGGCCTCTGCATCGGCGTCGCCGGCAACAAGCCCCTCCAGGGCACCGAGGCCGAACTACAGACCTGCTCCTCGGCGGCCGGCCAGCAGTGGTCGTACGAGACCGACGGCCAGCTGCGCAGCACCGCCGACCCCGGCCTCTGCCTCGACTCGCACCTCGCCTTCGAGGTACAGCTCGCCCCCTGCACGGGCACGTCCTCGGCGACCGCGAAGAACATCCGCTACGACTTCACGCTCCAGGGCATCCTCGTACCCCGCTGGAACCAGGACCTGGCCCTGACACCCGCCTCCACCGACGGCGGCGGCGCGCTCGTCCTGAAGAACCGGGCGGACGGCTCGGCGCAGCGCTGGGTCTTCGACACCTCGAAGGCCGACCCGCAGATGCAGGTCGTCAACTGGGACACCGACAGCACCGATTCGCCGGCCCCCACGACGAAGAAGGCCGCCCCGACACCCTCGAAGACCTCGACGGCCACGCCCACCCCGACGCCGAGCGCGTCGACCCCGCAGTCCACGCCGACGACCTCGGCCCCGACCATGGACTACTGCGACTACTACCCGTCGTACTGCGAGGGGAGCGGCCAGGGCGGCGGCTGGTCCGGAGGCGGCGGTTACAGCGGCGGCGGGTCCGGCGGCGGGGACCACGGCGGCCGCTGAACCTCAGTGGTGCGGCGGTGGCGGAGGCGGCAGGGTCGCGATGCCCGGCGCCGCCTCCGGCCACACCAGCAGCACCGGACAGGGCGCGTGATCGACGGCGAACCGGACGGCGGGCCCGAGACTGTGCGGGCCCAGCCGGGCCCGGTCGCCGTCCCGGGCCAGCACCAGCAGATCGGCGTCCCCGGCGGCGGCCACCACCTCCCGCTCGACCCGGCCGGCCCGCTCCACCCGGGTGCATGGCCGCCCGAACCGCTCGGCCGCCGCGTCCAGCAGCTCCGCCGCCGAGGTACTGCCGAGATCCTCCAGCCGGGTCCCGGGATCACGCTGCGGACCACCCCGGCCGAGCAGCCCGGCGAACGCCCCGTGCGCGACACCGGGCACATCCGGCCCGCTCACATGCAGCAGCACCACCTCGTCCGCCTCCGGCGCATGCGTCCGTACGGCGTCCACACAGGCGGGCCATGTGCCCTCGACCAGCCAGGCGATCACACGCATTCGGCCTCCCTCGGTGTCAGAGAACCTGGAGCGACACCCACAGTGCCACCACCGCCGGGACGAGCGCCGACGGCACGGCGAGCAGCCCCAGCTTCGTGAACTCCCGGAGATCCACGCCGTGTTCGTGCTGATGCACGATCCGCCGCCACAGCAGCGTCGCGAGCGAACCGGCGTAGGTCAGGTTCGGCCCGATGTTCACCCCGAGCAGCACCGCGAGCACGGCCCCGGGCCCGGACTGCGCGGTGAGCGGCAGCAGGACCAGTACCGCCGGCAGGTTGTTGATGAGATTCGCCAGTACGGCGGCCAGCGCGGCGATCCCGAGCAGGGCCGCGATCCCGGTCCCGCCGGGCAGGATGTGCCCGAGCGCGTCCGAGAGCCCGTTGTCCACCACCGCCCGCACCACGATCCCGAGCGCCAGCACGAACGCGAGGAAGGACGGCGCGGCGGCCCGTACGACGGTGAGCGGGGTCGCCTGCCGCCGCAGCAGTGCCCGGCCGGCGAGGACGAGCGCGCCCGCCAGCGCGGCCCACGCCGGATCGATGCCGATCGCGGAGGTCAGCACGAACCCGGCGAGGGTGCAGGCGACGGTCGCCAGCGCGAACACCGGCAGCTCGGGCTTGTCGCCGGACACCGGCGAGGGCGCCGCCGCCGCGAGGTCGCGGGCGAAGAACCTCCGGAACACCAGGTACTCGGCGCCGATCGCGACCAGCCAGGGCAGCACCATCAGCCCCGCGAACCGGGTGAAGCTCAGGCCGCTCGCCGCGAACGCGAGGAGGTTCGTCAGGTTGGAGACCGGCAGCAGCAGGGAGGCGGTGTTCGAGAGGTGCGTGCACGCGTAGACGTGCGGCTTGGGACGCACCCCCATCCGGGACGCCGTCGCGAACACGACCGGCGTCAGCAGCACGATGGTGGCGTCCAGACTCAGCACGGCCGTGATCAGCGAGGCCAGCGCGAACACCGCCGTCAGCAGCCGGCTCGGGCTGCCCTTCGCCCACTCCGCCATCCACGCGCCGCAGGCCCTGAACAGCCCCTCCACATCGCAGAAGTGGGCCAGCACGAGGACCGCGGCGAGGAACCCGACCACCGGCCCGAGCTGCTCGGCCTCCGCCCGCGCGTGGTCGAGCGAGATCGCCCCGGTGGCCACGGCGACCCCGGCGGCTGGGACCGCCATCACCGCCTCCGGCCACCCGAAGGGACGGACGACGGCCCACACGAGAACGGCGACGAGCAGGACGACGGAGAGGGTTTCGGCGAGCGGGGTGTTCAGGGGACGGTCCTCCGGGACGCGGGACGTGGTGCCCGCCCCATGTAACCAGGCCGCGGCGCGCAACCCGTGATCAGGAACCCGTACCCGCGCTGAACACCGTCAGCCGCACCGAGGACGAGTTGCCCGACACGGGCACCGCGCCCGCCGTCCACTTCACGTGCAGTGTGTCCTGCTCGTCGGGCGGGGTCACCGCCAGCAAGCTGGGGGTCGCCGTCTTCGCGCCGCTGATCTCCGGGTTGGAGAAGGTCAGACCCGCCCAGGCGCTCTGCCCCGGCTTCAGCGTGACCGTGGTGGCGGCGCTGCCGGACTCGCGCTGCGGGTCGTCGCCCAGCTGCGTGCCGGACGCGTTCAGGAACGCGGCGCCGGGATAGCCGCGGACCGTGCAGGTACGGCCCGACGCGTTGGTGAGGACGATCGGGAAGTTCTCCTGCCCGGCGCCCGGGTCGTTGGCGCCCACCGTGGCCCGCAGCTCGGAGGTGTGGCACCGGGTGCTGCTCGCGGTGGTGCCGGAACCGGTGGAGGAGGACGTGGAAGTGGAGGAACCCGACGAGGTGGAGGTCGAGTCCGAACCGGTCGCGGTGCCGGTGTCGGTGCCGCTCGATGCGGAAGCCGGGGTGCCGGACCCGTCGGCCGAGGGGTCGCCGCCGGCGGGCGCGGCCGTACCCGACTCGGTCTGCGGGCTGCTCACGGTGCCGCTGCCGTTGCCGCAGGCCGTCGTCGTCAGACCCAGGACGGCGATCGCGCTCACGAGCAGGGCCGCCCGGCGCAGGGACTGGGACGTGTTCGCCATCTTCAACACTCCTGGAAGTTCACCGCACAGCGCCTCGCGCGCTGTCATAGGGGTCCGATGCGGGTGTGCGCCGAAAAGTTCGGGGGCACCGGATTTTCTTCGACAGTGATCAGGTGACCCGCAGCGAGCGGAGTATGCGCGCGGTCGCGTCACCGCTGTGCTGCCGGATCTGCACGTAGACCTGGGGCTGCGCCGCGCCGCCGACCATGCGGAGCGCGGTCTCCGAGAGGGTGCCCGTGCCGCCCGAGCAGTCGCTCCAGGTGCGGATCGTGCCGCGCCAGGTGGCGCTGGAGTAGGCGCGGCTTCCGTCGTAGTGGCAGCCGGAGTGGGCGATGGCGTCGACCTCGGTCGTCACGCTGCCGTGCTCGCTCAGGCCGATGAACACGCCGTTCACGTCGGCCGAGAGGTCCGGCCACTTCGACAGGTCGTCGGCGACGGCCAGCCCCGGCTCGTGCCCGGACTCCAGACCGAGCGCCTGCGGATTCCAGCCCGCGTCGCGCAGCTGACGGCCCCAGGCGTCGGGCACCTCGGCCACCACCCGGCCGGTGCTGTCCTTGACCTCCAGCTCGGAACTCCCGGACGACGACGGCAGGTTCAGCACCGCGGCGCCCGCCCCGGCGGCCACCACGACGAACAGCCCCGTCATGAGCGCGATGCTCCGGTGGCGGCTGTGCGGCTTGTGCACCGGGATCTCGGCGGCCAGCCGCTCCAGCTCCTCCGCGAACGCCCGCGCCGTCGGCCAGCGCCGCTCCCGGTCCGGTTCCAGCGCGCGGAGCAGGGCCCGCTGGACATCGGGGGACACGTCCTGCCGCAGCCGGTCCGGCCGTACGACCTGCCCGGGCGCCCCCGGGACCGTGCCGGTGACCAGCTCGTAGCCGACCGCGCCCAGGCTGTACACGTCGGCGCGCTCGTCGATGCCCGAGCCGGGCTGCGCCTGCTCCGGCGGCTGGTAGCCCGCCGAACCCGCGGCCAGGGTGAGGCCCGAGCCGTGCGCCAGGCTCTTGGCCAGGCCCAGGTCGGCGAGGAGGACACGGCCGGTGCCGTCCGGGGTGGTGCGCAGCAGCACGTTCGACGGCTTGATGTCCCGGTGGACGATGCCCGCCTTGTGCAGCGCGGCGGCGCCCCGGGCGGCCAGCGCGGTCAGCCGCAGGGCCTCGGACATGGGCAGCGGACCCGCGGTGAGCAGATCGGCGAGGGTGCCGGCGTCGGCGTACTCCATGACGAAGTACGGGCGCCCGTCGGGCAGTTCACCGATGTCGTAGACCTGTACCACCCGGTTGGAGTCGGCCCTGCGCAGCAGCCGGGCCTCGGTGAGGAAGCGGTCGACGATGTCGAGGCGGTGCGCCCAGTTGTCGGCGAGGACCTTCACGGCCACCGGCGCTTCGAGCACGTCGTCGTGCGCGAGCCAGACCGTGCCGAACGCGCCGGTGCCCAGGCGGCGTTCGAGTCTGTAGCGGCCGATCTGTTCGACGAAGTGCATGGGACTATCATGCCTGCTCGTAGATCGAGGCGGAGGAGTGGATCCAGTGCGGGACACGGTGCGGACCGAGGAACTGGCGCGGCGGGCCGCGGCCGGTGATCCGGTTGCCCTGGACGAGCTGCTGCGGTCGATCGGACCCGAGGTCCTGAGGCGGTGCGGGCGGTTCCTGCCGTGCCGGGAGGACGCCGAGGAAGCGGCGCAGGACGTACTGATGCAGGTCGCCCGGAAGATCGGCACGTTCGAGGGCCGGAGCCTCTTCAGCACCTGGCTCTACACGGTGGTCGCCAACGGCTCCCGGCAGAAGTACCGCGAGCTGAAGCGGCGGGCCGCCGAGCAGCCGGCCGAGATCGACGTGTCACAGCATGTCGACCCGCGCACCACGAGTGTGATCGCCGGGTCGAAGATCGACCTCCTGGAGGCGCTGGAGCGCCTTGAGCGGGAACAGCCGCACCTCGTCGCGCCGCTGGTCTACCGGGACATCTGCAACCTGGAGTACGCCGACATCGCCGAGCGGATCGGCATCCCGCTCGGCACCCTCAAGTCCCGGCTGCACGAGGCCCGCCGCCAGGTCAGGCCCTGGCTTACCGACCTCTCCTGAGCCGACCTGCCGCTCTTGCTCCGGCTCAGATCTCGTCGAAGAGGGACAGCTCCGCCCAGATCGTCTTGCCGTCGGCCGTGTGCCGGCTGCCCCAGCGCTGGGTGAGCTGCGCGACCAGCAGCAGCCCGCGCCCGCCCTCGTCCCAGGTCTTGGCGCGGCGCAGGTGCGGGGCCGTGTGGTTGGTGTCGGAGACCTCGCAGATCAGCGTGGTCGCGTCATGGATCAGCCGGAGCCGGATGGGGTGCGCGCCGTAGCGGATGGCGTTGGTGACCAGCTCGCTCACCACCAGCTCGGCCGTGAACCCGGCCTCGCTCATGTTCCAGGTGTCCAGCTGCTCCACGACCTGCTTGCGGATCGGGGCGACGAGGGACGGGTCGGCCGGGATGTCCCAGGTCGACACCTGCTCGGCGGGCAGCCCCTGGGTGCGGGCCAGTAGCAGCGCTACGTCGTCGGCCGCGCCGCCCGGCGGGAGCACGGCGTGCAGGATCCGGTCGCAGGTCTCGTCCAGGGAGTCCGAGGGGGTGTACAGGGCGTCGAACAGCAGCCGTTGACTGTCGTCGAGGTCCCGGTCGCGGTTCTCGACCAGCCCGTCGGTGTACAGCGCGAGCACGGTGCCCTCGGGCAGCTCGAACTCGGCCGACTCGAAGGGCAGCCCGCCCAGGCCCAGCGGCGGTCCCGCGGGCAGGTCGACGGGCTCGGGCGGGCCGCCCGGACGGATCATGACCGGCGGCGGATGTCCGGCGCGGGCCAGCGTGCAGCGGCGGGACACCGGGTCGTACACCGCGTACAGACAGGTCGCGCCGACCTCGCCCGGGCTGCCCTCGCCGCCGGCCTCCGCGGACAGCCGTACGACGAGGTCGTCGAGGTGGGTCAGCAGTTCGTCGGGGGCCAGGTCGATGTCGGCGAGGGTGCGGACCGCCGTGCGCAGCCGGCCCATCGTGGCGGAGGCCTGGATGCCGTGGCCGACGACGTCCCCGACGACCATGGCGACCCGCATCCCGGACAGCGGGATCACGTCGAACCAGTCGCCGCCGACCCCGGCACGCGCCGCCGGCAGATAGCGCGAGGCCGCTTCCAGGGCGGCCGTGCGCGGGAGTTTGAGGGGGAGCAGGCTGCGCTGGAGGGCCAGCGCGGTCTCGCGCTCGCGGGAGAAGCGGCGGGCGTTGTCGATGCAGACCGCGGCGCGGGCCGTGACCTCCTCGGCCAGCAGGACGTCGTCGTCGGTGAACGGGTCGAGGCGCCGGTACCGGGTGAGGACCGCCACACCGAGGGTGACGCCGCGGGCCTGGATCGGGACGGCCATCGAGGAGTGGATGCCGTACTCCTCGACGCGCTTGGCGCGGGTCCTGTCCCAGGAGAGCCAGAGTTCCAGGGCCCGGCCCGAGGCGACGAGGGTGCGGCCCGCGACCAGCGCGTCGGCCTGCGGGGACTGCTCCGGGTACAGGTTGAGCTGGCCGGGCTTGGCGACGGCCTCCGGGCTGCCCTGCTGCACCGACTGGTGGGCGGCCCGGCGCAGTCTGATCGGCGCGGTGATCGCCGCCGGGGGCTCGCCGCCGTGCTCCTGCGGATCCACCAGGTCGATGCTGACGAAGTCGGCGAGCGCCGGCACACAGACGTCCGCGAGCTCCTGGGCCGTACGGGTGACGTCGAGGGTGGTGCCGATGCGCACACTCGCCTCGTTGACGAGCTGGAGCCGCTCCCGGGCCAGGTAGTTCTCGGTGAAGTCGTGCGCGGCCAGACACACGCCCCGCACCCGGCCCTCGGCATCCGTGATCGGCGCCATCCGGGCCAGCCAGGCGTGCGCGGTGTCCTCGCCGCCGGTGCGCATGTAGATCTGGAAGTCCTGGGCGGTGCCGGAGGTGAGCACGAGCAGCATGTACTGCTCCAGCTCCGAGCTCTGCGTCTTCCCGCCGATCTCGGTGATCCGCAGCCCCTGGATGCGCTCCTCGGGCAGCCCGATCACGTCGGCCATCGCGTCGTTGACCCGGCTCAGCCGCAGCCGCTCGTCGTAGACCGCGATGGCACACGGCGACTGGGTCAGCGCCGCGGTCGCGAGGGGGTCCCCCGATGCGCGGGGCCCGCCGCCCTCCAGCGGTGTCACCACGAGCCAGTCGCCCAGGCCGCCGTCCCGGGGGCGCCGGTGGTGGGCCAGCAGCCACACGGGCACGGCCCGCCCGTCCCGGTGGCGCAACGTGACCGTGCCGTCCCAGCGGGCGCCCGCGATCTCGGGCAGCGCCTCGTCGCCTCCGGCCAGCAGCCGCACGGCCGGGCGGCCCACGACCTCGTCCGCGGTGTGACCGAGGAGCCGCCTGGCCCCGTCGTTCCACTCCACCAGAGTTCCGGCATCGTCGATGACAACCCGCGCCGTCGCGGCATCGTCGAACGGGTAGACCGGACTCATCGTCGCCACTCCATCGCGCGCACTCACAGTGAACAGACACGTCACTTGCGTTCCAGCCTAGTGCGTCACGGTCCCGCGCGGACGAGAACCCCCACGGCCGCGGGTACCGGTGGTCAACCGGTGGTCAAGGGGGAAATCCGGTCGAAGTGGCGCACGCGGCAGAAGCCTGACCCCGCACCCTTGACGGCCCGGCGTAGCACCCCGTCAGAATCTGTTTGGTCACGATCAGTTGTGAGTACTTCTGGGCCCTGATGAGGGAGAGCCGCCATGACGGTCACTCGCCGATCGGTTTTGATCGCTTCTACGGCCGCGCCGACGGCCACATCACTTCTGTCCACCCCGGCCGCACGCGCCGCCGGGACCACCGCGGGCGCGTCCGGCCGCCACACGGTCCCCCTCCGGGACGGCTGGCGCTTCGCGCTGGTCAACCCCGGCGGGATCACCGACCCGACCGGCGCCTACGCCGGGGCCGCCGCACCGGACTACGACGACTCGGCCTGGCGCCAGGTCGCGGTCCCCCATGACTGGAGCATCGAACAGACCCCCACCACGGCAAACGGCACGACCAGCGGCACCGGGTTCTTCCCCGGCGGCCTCGGCTGGTACCGGATCGCCTTCACCCTGCCGCCGGCCTTCGCGGGCAAGCGGATCTCGGTGGAGTTCGACGGCGTCTACATGGACGCGTACGTCCACTGCAACGGCACACAGGTCGGCCAACACCCCTACGGATACACGGGGTTCGCCCTCGACCTCACCGACCTGGCGCACACCGACGGCACCACGGAGAACGTCGTCGCGGTGCAGGTGCGCAACCAACTCCCCAGCAGCCGCTGGTACTCGGGCAGCGGCATCTACCGCGAGGCCCGCCTCGTCGTCACCGAGCCGGTGCACGTCGAACGCTGGGGCACGTACGTCACGACCCCGGACATCACCGCCGAGCGGGCTGTCGTACGGGTGCGGACGACCGTGGTGAACGAGTCGGGTGCCCCGAACGAGATCGAGGTCAGATCGAGAGTCGTGGACCCCGGCGGTCGGACCGTGGCCCGCACCTCCTCCACGGTCACCGTCGCCGACCGGGCGACCGAACCCCATGAACTCACCGTCCCCAAGCCCAAGTTGTGGGACATCGAGACCCCGGACCACCGCTACACCCTGGAGACCGAACTGCGGGTGGCCGGCAGGACGGTCGACACGTACAGCACCCCCTTCGGCATCCGCACCTACCGCTTCGACCCGGACGAGGGCTTCTCCCTCAACGGCACTCACACCAAGATCAAGGGCGTCGACCTCCACCACGACCAGGGCGCCCTCGGCTCCGCGATCAGCATCGACGCCGTACGCAGGCAGTTGAGCATCATGAAGTCGATGGGCGTCAACGCCTTCCGCACCTCCCACAACCCGCCCTCGCCGCAAATCATCGAGGCCTGCGAGGAGTTGGGGATCGTGATGATGGTCGAGGCCTTCGACTGCTGGCACACCGGCAAGACGACCTACGACTACCACCGCTTCTTCGACGACTGGTGCGAGCGGGACGCCACCGAGATGGTCCTCGCCGCCCGCAACTCGCCCGCCGTGGTGCTGTGGTCCATCGGCAACGAGATCCCCGACTCCACCGCCACCGCAGGTCTCGCGATGGCCGACCGCATCATCGGCGCGATCAAGGCGGCGGACGACACCCGGCCGGTGGTCATCGGTTCGAACAAGTACCACGGTGTGCCCGCCAAGGGCTCCGCGGCCGACCTCATGCTCGCCAAGCTCGACGGACTGGGCCTCAACTACAACACCGCCAAGTCGGTCGACGGTCTGCACGCGGCCTATCCGAACCTGTTCCTCTTCGAGTCGGAGTCCTCCTCGGAGACCTCCACGCGCGGCGCCTACCAGGAGCCGGAGCATCTGAACACCGGCGAGAACTACACCCCCGGCAGGCGCGACACCTCCTCGTACGACAACAACCTCGCCTCCTGGACGATGAGCGGCGAGTACGGGCACAAGAAGGACCGGGACCGTAAGTGGTTCGCGGGCCAGTTCCTCTGGTCGGGGATCGACTACATCGGGGAGCCGACGCCGTACGACGTCTTCCCGGTCAAAGCGTCCTTCTTCGGCGCGGTCGACACGGCCGGCTTCCCGAAGGACATGTACCACCTCTTCCGCAGCCAGTGGATCAGCGAGCCCATGGTCCATCTGGTGCCGATGAGCTGGAACCACGAGCCGGGCGACACGGTCGAGGTGTGGGCGTACGCCAACGTCGGCACCGTCGAGCTGTTCCTCAACGGAAAGTCCCTCGGGACAAGGGAGTTCGACACCAAGAAGACCACCGACGGCCGCGCCTACCTGGAGACCACCGAGGCCACCGGCGACGACAAGACCTTCACCACCGGCCCCTACCCGGGCAGTTACACCAGCCCGAACGGCAGCGCGGGCAAGCTCCACCTGACGTGGAAAGTCCCGTACGAACCGGGCGAGTTGAAGGCGGTGGCGAGCAGCGGAGGGAAGGTCGTCGCTTCCGACGTGCTGCGTACGGCCGGGGCCGCACACGCCGTCCGCCTCACGGCCGACCGCAAGTCCCTTGCCGCCGACGGCCGTTCACTGGTCTTCGTGACCGCCGAGGTCGTCGACGCCCACGGTGTCGTCCTGCCCGACGCGGAGGATCTGATCGCCTTCGAGGTGAAGGGCGGGTCACTTGCCGGGCTCGACAACGGGCGGGAGGAGAGCGCCGAGCGGTACCAGGCGAGCACCCGAACGGCCTTCCACGGCAAGGCGCTTGCGATCGTGCGGTCCGGTACGAAGGCGGGCTCGCTGAAGGTGACGGCGCGTGCGGAGGGGCTGCGGGCCGGCACGGTGACGGTACGGACGACGCCCGGACGGGACGTGGCCACGACGTCCGCGCCGCGCTTCGAGGCCGACTACCCGGCGCCCCTGAACTACCCCTACGCCGACGCGAGTTACTCCGGCCGACCCGACACACTCCCCGCCGCCATGCTCGACGGTGACACGGCCACCGGCTGGTCCAACGCCTTCGCGAAGCCGGCGACGGCTCTGCTGCCCGCCTTCAGCGGCGCGCGCGAGGAGGACTGGGTGTCGGTGGACTGGGGGAGGGGGCGGTCCTTCGACCGGGTGGAGGTGTCGTTCACGGAGGACGCGACGCACAGTCTGCCCGCGGCGGTGGCGGTCGCGGTGTGGGACGGGCGCAGGTGGGTGCCGGTCGAGGGGGCGGCCGTCGACTGGGCCACCGTCTCGGACGCCCCGACCGTCGTCACCTTCGGCGCCGTGCGCGGATCGCGGGTGCGGCTGACGCTGACGAGCGGTCACCCCGGGACGGCTCAAGGGGCGGTGCGGATCAGCAAGTTGGAGGTACCCGCCGGGTAGTACGGCGTCCGCCGCGGTCCGGACCGGAATCTGGCCTGTCCGGACCGTTGACGGGATGTCATGTCTCGAACAGCATGGCCTGCGTCCGCATCTGGGAGCGCTCCCACCATACGTACCACCGCAGCGCGCCCCCACCTCCCCGAGGAGCCCAGACGTGAAACGACGCAGAACGACCCTGCTCGCCGCCACGGCCCTCCTCGCGGCCGCGCTCACCGCCCTGCCGGCCGGCCCGGCCGGGGCCGACGAGGTCGAGCAGCTCAGGAACGGCACCTTCGACACCACCACCGAACCCTGGTGGACGACGAGCAACGTCACCGCGGGCCTGTCCGACGGGCAGCTCTGCGCGGACGTGCCGGGCGGCACGGCGAACCGCTGGGACGCGGCCGTCGGCCAGAACGACATCACGCTGGTGAAGGGCGAGTCGTACAAGTTCGCTTTCACGGCGTCCGGTTCGCCCGAGGGGCAGGTGGCGCGCGCGATCGTCGGACTGTCGGTGGCGCCGTACGACACCTACTACGAGGTCAGTCCCGAGCTGAGCGGGTCGGGCAACTCCTATGCGTACACGTTCACTTCACCCGTCGACACCACGCAGGGACAGGTCGCCTTCCAGCTCGGTGGCGGTACGGATGCCTGGCACTTCTGCATGGACGACGTGTCGCTGTTGGGTGGCGTGCCGCCGGAGGTGTACCAGCCGGACACCGGGCCGCGCGTGCGGGTGAACCAGGTCGCCTATCTGCCTGATGGACCGAAGAACGCCACGCTGGTGACCGCGTCGACGGCCGTGCTGCCCTGGCAGTTGAAGAACGCGGCGGGCGCGGTGGTCGCACACGGGCGGACCGTGCCGCGCGGCACGGACGTGGCTTCGGCGCAGAACGTCCAGTCGATCGACTTCGGCTCCTACCGAGGGCGGGGCGAGGGCTTCACGCTGGTGGCCGACGGGGAGACGAGCCGCCCGTTCGGCATCGGCACGAGCGACTACGAGCAACTGCGCCTCGACTCGCTGAAGTACTACTACACCCAGCGCAGCGGCATCGAGATCCGGGACGACCTGCGCCCCGGCTACGCCCGCCCGGCCGGTCATCTGAACGTCGCCCCCAACCAGGGCGACGCGCACGTGCCCTGCCAACCCGGCCTGTGCGACTACACACTTGACGTGACCGGCGGCTGGTACGACGCGGGGGACCACGGCAAGTACGTCGTCAACGGCGGTATCTCCACCTGGGAGTTGCTGAGCACCTACGAGCGCTCACGCCTGGCCCGCACCGGACAGCCGGCCAAGTTGGGCGACGGGACGCTCGCCATCCCGGAGAGCGGCAACAAGGTGCCGGACGTGCTCGACGAGGCCCGCTGGGAACTGGAGTTCCTGCTGAAGATGCAGGTACCGGACGGACAGCCACTGGCCGGCATGGCCCACGACAAGGTCCACGACGAACAGTGGACCGGGCTGCCCCTGCTGCCGAGCCAGGACCCGCAGAAGCGCGAACTGCACGCGCCGACCACCCAGGCGACGCTCAACCTCGCGGCGACGGCGGCTCAGGCGGCCCGCCTGTACCGGCCCTACGACCGGGAGTTCGCGGCGAAGGCGCTGGCCGCGGCGAGGAAGGCATGGGCGGCGGCGGTCGCGCACCCCGCGGTGTACCCGGACCCGAACGACGGCATCGGCGGCGGCGCGTACCCCGACGACAACGCGACCGACGAGTTCTACTGGGCGGCGGCCGAGCTGTATCTCACCACGGGGGAACGGCAGTTCGCGGACCACGTCGTCGACTCGCCCCTCAACACGGCCGACATCTTCGGCGGCCTCGGCTTCGACTGGGCCCGGACGGCGGCACTGGGCCGACTCGACCTCGCGACGGTCCCCAGCGGGCTTCCGGGCCGGGACAAGGTGCGCCGCTCGGTGATCGAGGGCGCGAACACCTACCTGACCACACTGCGAACCCAGCCGTACGGCATGCCGTACGCACCGCCCGGCAACCTCTACGACTGGGGTTCCAACAGCCAGATCCTCAACAACGCCCACGTCATCGCCACCGCGTACGACCTCACCGGCGCGGCGAAATACCGGGACGGCGCACTCCAGAGCATGGACTACATCCTCGGCCGCAACGCCCTGAACATGTCCTACGTCACCGGCTACGGCGAGGCCAACTCCCACAACCAGCACAGCCGTTGGTACGCCCACGAACTCGACCCGAACCTTCCCAACCCGCCGAGGGGCACGCTCGCGGGAGGCGCCAACTCCTCCATCCAGGACCCCTACGCACAGAGCAAACTCCTCGGCTGCGTCGGCCAGTTCTGCTACATCGACGACATCCAGTCGTGGTCGACGAACGAGACGGCGGTGAACTGGAACGCGGCGTTGGCATGGATGGCCTCGTTCGCGGCGGATCAGGGCTGACGTCCGCGCTCGACCAGTTCCCTCGGTCGCTTGTGTGCGGTGAGTGTGTGGAGTTCGGCCTGGTCGAGCGGACGGTGCAGCTCCACGTACTCGCCGTGCGGGAGCCGTTTGATCACGCCCGTCTCGCGGCCGTGCAACACCAGCTCGCTGTCCCGGAGCTGGAGGCCCAGGCAGATGCGGCGGGTGACGATGAAGGCGACCGCCGGTACGGCGAAGACCGCCACCCGCACCGCCCACGTCACCGTGTTGATCGACAGATGGAGGCGAGTTGCCACGATGTCGTTGCCGCCGCCGGCCAGGAGGATCAGGTAGAGGCTGATCCAGGCCACGCCGATGCCCGTGCGGGTGGGGCGGTTGCGGGGGCGGTCCAGGAGGTGGTGTTCGCGTTTGTCGCCGGTTCGCCAGGACTCCAGGAACGGGTACACGCCGATGAGGACCAGGAGGAGCGGGAAGACGATGATGGGAATGAGCACGCCCAGCACCAACGTGTGGCCCCACAACGTGACTTCCCAGCCCGGCATGACGCGGACCAGGCCCTCCGCGAAGCCCAGGTACCAGTCCGGCTGGGCGCCCGTCGAGACCTGGTCGGCGCGGTAAGGGCCGTAGGACCAGACCGGGTTGACCGACGCCACCGCCGCGAGGAGGGTGAGGGCGCCGAAGACCAGGAAGAAGAAGCCGCCCGCCTTCGCGAGGTACACCGGCATGAACGGGCTGCCCACCACGTTGCGTTCGGTGCGGCCGGGGCCCGCGAACTGGGTGTGCTTGTGGTAGACGACCAGCAGGAGGTGGACGACCACCAGTGCCGCCATGATGCCGGGGATCAGCAGGACGTGGAGCGAGTAGAAGCGGGACACGATGTCGTGGCCGGGGTACTCGCCGCCGAACAGGAACATCGACAGGTACGTCCCGACGATCGGCACCGACAGCAGCGCGCCGTCCACGAAGCGCATCCCCGTGCCCGACAGCAGGTCGTCCGGGAGCGAGTAGCCGAAGAGGCCCTCGAACAGGCCGAGGAACAACAGGGTCCAGCCGAACAGCCAGTTGAGCTCGCGCGGCTTGCGGAACGAGCCCGTGAAGAAGTGCCGCATCATGTGCGTCAGCATCGCGGCGATGAACACCAGCGCCGCCCAGTGGTGCAACTGCCGGACCAGCAGCCCGCCCCGCACGTCGAAACTGAGGTGCAGCGTCGAGGCGTAGGCGTCGGACATGCGGATGCCGTTCAGGGGGACGTAACTGCCGTGGTACGTCACCTCGTTCATCGACGGGTGGAAGAAGAGGGTGAGGTAGACGCCGGTGAGGATCAGCACCACGAAGCTGTAGAGGCAGATCTCGCCGAGGAGGAACGACCAGTGATCCGGGAACACCTTCCGCAAGTACTGCTTGCCGAGGGTGTGGATGCCGAGGCGGCCGTCGAACCAGTCGGCGACGCGCTCGCCCCGCGAGGTGTCGGAGGTGCCAGAAGTGTCGGTCACTGGTCCTCCTCCTCGTCCTTGTGCACGTGCGTGAGCTTCTCGGGGTTGGTCACGATGTAGACCCCGGACACCTGGTCGCCCTCCGGCGTGAGGTCCATGACCATCACCGCGTACGGTGAGTCGCCCTCGAACAGCACGGCCGCGTCGTCGCCGTTGACGCGCCGGTAGCGCAGCTCCAGGTCCTGGGGGCCGCGGCGCCGGGTCGCGAAGGAGTTGATGAGGCGGACGGCCTTGTCCCGTCCGTGCACCGGGCGCAGTCCCGCCGGCTTCCGGTTGCCCCCGCTGTCGGTCCACACCGTGACGTCCGGCGCGAGGATCTCCATCAGCGAGGCGATGTCCCCGCCGATCGCGGCCCGCACGAACCGCTCGGTCGCCTCCCGCCGCACCCGGGGATGCGCCTCGTACAGTGGCCGCCGCGCGTGCACATGGGCCCGCGCCCGGTGCGCGAGCTGCCGTACGGCGGCCGGGGTGCGGTCGATGATGTCCGCGATCTCGGTGTGGGCGTACCCGAACACCTCGTTGAGGACGAAGACCGCGCGCTCCAGCGGGGTCAGCGACTCCAGGACGACCAGCATGGCCATCGACACGGACTCGGCGCGCAGGGCGGGGTCCACCGGGTCGTCGTCGGCGGGCTGGTCGACCAACGGCTCCGGGAGCCACGGGCCCACGTACGTCTCGCGGCGACGGGTGATCGTGGCGCGGCGCTGGAGCGCGTGGTTGACGGCGATGCGGACGAGATAGGCGCGCTGGTTGGTGATGGTGTCGAGCGGGGAGCGCCGGGCGCGCGACGTCCAGGAGAGCCAGCTCTCCTGGAGGACGTCGTCGGTGTCGGCGACGCTGCCCAGCATGTTGTAGACGAGGCCGAACAGCAGCTCCCGATGGTCCATGAAGACAGTGGTCGCCTCAGTGGCTCCCTCATCGGTGACGGCGGACTCGGAGAACTCGGACATGTATGCGCCTCCCCAGTGGCGTGCTCACTACTGCGAGGGGTGGCGGGGGTCGGAATGTGACAGCGGACGGCCTGAATGTGACGTACGTCTCGGGAAATCCACGCCGTGTCACACCGGTCGGACGTCCGGCCCTCTTGAACGCGAGTCCGACCCGTCGTCGGACGCGCAGTCGGACATAAGGAGTCGACATCGTGTTCAAGAAGTGGCACGGCAACCCCTGGGCGATCCTCGTCACGCTCTCGCTCGGGTTCTTCATGACCCTCCTCGACCTGACGATCGTGAACATCGCGATCCCGCAGCTCGGCGAGGACCTCGACGCGTCCCTGGACGAGATCCTGTGGATCGTCAACGCCTACACGCTGGCCCTGGCCGTCCTGCTGATCACCGGCGGCCGCCTCGGCGACCTGCGCGGCAAACGCAATCTGTTCGCCGCCGGAGTCACCCTGTTCACGCTGGCCAGCCTCGCCTGCGGTCTCGCACAGGACCCGGCCCAACTCATCGGGTTCCGCGCGGTGCAGGGGCTGGGCGCGGCACTGCTCATGCCGCAGACCCTGTCGATCATCGCCGAGGTGTTCCCGGCCGACCGGCGAGGTGTCGCGATGGGCATCTGGGGCGCGGTGGCGGGGGTGTCCGGCGCGCTCGGCCCGATCCTCGGCGGGGTGCTCATCACCCATCTGTCCTGGCGCTGGATCTTCTTCGTCAATCTGCCGATCGGCGCGCTGGTGCTCGTGCTGACGATGGCGATCATCCCGGGCGCCCGGCGCACGGTACGGCGCCGCTTCGACACCCTCGGCGTCACCCTCGCCTCAACTGCCCTGTTCTGCCTGGCCTTTGGGCTGACGGAGGGGCAGCGGTACGACTGGAACGCCTGGATCTGGAGCCTGTTCGGCGCGGCCGTCGTCCTCTTCGGCGGCTTCCTGCTGCACGAGCGCGGGCAGCAGGACGGTGAACCCCTGGTCCCCTTCTCGCTGTTCAAGGACCGCGACTTCAGCCTCATCAACTTCGTCGGCGTCACCGTGTCGTTCGGCGTGGTCGGCATGTTCCTGACCCTGACGATCTATCTCCAGTCCGTGCTCGGCTTCAGCGCGCAGAAGGCGGGGCTCGTGCTGCTGCCCGTCGCCCTCGGCTCGTTCGTGATGGCGGGGCCCGCGGGGGCGCTCGCGGACAAGGTCGGCGGCAAGTTCATCCTGATGGGCGGGTTGCTCGCCTGGGCGGGCGGGCTTGTGTGGGTCGTCGGTGTCGCGGACGTCGGCACGGGCTGGCCGACCATCGCGTTCCCGCTGTTCCTCACGGGGTTGGGCGTCGGCTGCACCTTCGCGCCCATGGCCACGGAGGTCATGCGGAACGTCCCGCCCCGGCTCGCCGGTGCCGCGTCCGGTGTCACCAACGCGCTCCGGCAGGTCGGTTCGGTGCTCGCCGGTGCGGTGATCGGAGCGGTTCTCCAGGCGCAGCTCGCCTCCTCCCTCACCGAGCAGGCACGGGCTCGGGCCGGTCAACTCCCCGTCGCCTACCGGGAGTCGTTCGTCGCCGCGTTCTCGGAGGCGGAGTCCGACGTCGGTGCCGGGCGGCAGGGGGGTGCGCCGGCCGGGGTTCCGCGTGGCGTCGCCGAGCGGATGCGTGTCCTTGGCGGCCAGGTGTTCGGCCACGGGTTCGTCGACGCGATGGGGCCCGCCGTGTATGTCGCCGTCGCCGTTCTGCTGGCCGGTGCGGTCGCTTGTCTCGCCGTACGGCGACACCATGGGCCGTCCGTCAATCCGCATGCCTTGCCGATGTCCGAGCCTGAGTTGGAGGAAGCCGCGCGGTGACTATCGGTGGCGGGGG
>NZ_JBLTJC010000114.1:0-28615 GCF_048158785.1 Streptomyces colwelliae
CATGCCGGACGCCGGCTTCCAGGTCCCGGACGAAAAGGCGGACCGGCTCTCCGAGTTGTACGGCGACGCCGACGGGGGCGGTATCGAGCCGATCGCCGGGCTGCCGCTGCGGGGCGGCCGGCCGCGGTTCCTGTCGGGCAGCGGCGGGATGGCGGCGAGCCCGTACGACGTGCACCGGTTCGCGGAGTTCCTGCGGCGGCGGGGCGAACTCGACGGCACGCGGCTGCTCGCGCCCGAGACGGTCGACCTCATGGCCAGCAACCACCTCCCCGGCGGCGCCGACATGCGCGCCTTCGGCAGCCCCGCGCACCAGGAACCCGGCAACGACGGCATGGGCTTCGGCCTCAGCGTCTCCGTGGTCATCGACCCCGAGCGCACCCAATCCCCCATGGGACTGGGCGCGTTCGGGTGGAGCGGCGCGGCGACGACGACGTTCTGGGTGGACCCGGGCCGCGATCTCACCGTGCAGTTCATGACCCAGCTCCGGCCGAAGCACTCCCTGAAGATCATCCCCGAGCTGAAGCAGCTGGTGCACGAGGCGGTCACGGACTGAGGCTCAGCCGCTCCCCCCTGCTCCTGCTCCTGCTATCGCTATTGATCAACTCGTAGTGTGAACTCCAGCCCCTCCCCCGCCAGTTCACTCAGCCACTCCCGTGAGCGTTCGGCCGTCTCCGCCGCCCGGTTCAAGCCGGACGGCAGGTCGTCGGACAGGATGTGGCGGACGGCGAGGGAGAGCGGGCGCGAGACACAGCGGGCCATCGCGCTCTCCTCCTCGTCACCGACCAGGTCGAGGAGGTAGCTGCCGGACCAGGTCCCGCCCGTGCCGCCCCGGACGTCCAGGGACACCGCGAGGACGACCCGGTCGTGGTCGGCGTCCGTGGTGGGGTAGGTCGCCGCCAACTCCCTTGCCAGCGCGGCGATCCGGGTGTCGTCGCCCGCCTTCAGCTCCTCGAACACCGCGTCCCAGGCCTGGAGCCAGCCATCGAGACGCAGCGTGCCGCGCACGAACGTCCGCGGCGTCCAGGCCGCCGGCAGTCCGTACTGCTCGATGAACGGCACGCTGTCCCGGTTCGGATAGACCTCGAAGGTCTCGCCGTCGACGACATGCGGCCGGGTCACCTCCCACGGCCGGCCGGCCGTGGTCTCCTCGCCGTCCTCCAGGTACCGCGCCGGTGAGCGCAGCGCGCCCAGCACTCCGGCCGGCGCCCAACTGAACCGGTACCGGAAGTCGTTGGGCACCGCGGGGACACCGCCGCAGTACGAGGTGAGGCTGTACGAGGCCTCCGTGTCGTCGCTGATCTCCTCCCTGGCGCGGGCGACCAGGCTGTGCGCGAAGAGATGGTCGATGCCGGGGTCGAGACCGGCCTCGGTGAGGACGACGATGCCCGCCTTCTCGGCGGCCGGTACCTGTTCCAGGACGGCGTCCGAGACATAGCTGGAGCAGGCGAAGTGCGCCCGCCGTCGCACGCAGACGGCGAGCAGCGCCGCGTGTTCGGGCGCGGGCAGCATGGAGACGACGACGTCTCCGGGCGCCAACTCGGCCGTGAGCGCGGCGAGGTCGAACGCTCGCGGTTCGGCACGTCCCGTCAGGCCCAGGTGGTCGAGGGCCTGCGCCGCGCGCTCCTCGGTGCGGTGCCACAGCCGTACCCGCTCGGCGCTGTCGCACAGCAGGGCGAGTCCGCTGCCCGTGGACAGTCCGGCGCCGATCCAGTGGACGGTGCCGCTCGCGCGCACCACGTCAGACATGGCCCAACTCCCCTTCCGCCACGGCGATTCCGAGTTCACGGGACTTCGTACGGAAGAGGTCCAGGCAGCGGCCCCACGCCCCGCCCGTCCCGAGGTCCAGGAGTTGGGGCAGCAGCGCCGCCGAGAAGTCGGTGCTGGACTCCCTCGGCAGGAGGGACGGCAGGTTGTCGATGGCGATGAGGTCGAGCGGGGGACGCTCGTGCAACCGCCGTACCGGGGCGTCCCATTCGGTCGTGCGGTCGTAGACCGGCAGGACGTTGAGGGGTGAGCCCACGTCGCAGGTGACGTCGGAGACTGTGCGGAGCCGGCGGGTCGGGTCGTCGAGGTCCTCCTCGCGGAGGAAGGGCGGGACCGGGGTCGTCGCCAGGACGCAGTTGACCAGCACGTCGTGGGCCAACAGGGCCGAGCGGTCCAGGTTCTGGGTCTCGGGCAGGTCCCAACAGGTCGGTTCGATCCCGGCCGTGGAGAACGCGACGCGCGCTCCGCGTCCGCTGCGGCCCAGCGCGCCGATCACCAGCGCGCTGAACTCCGTGTCCCCGGCGGCGGGTTGGAGCGTCTTGTCCAACTCCTCCTTCGAGGTGGGCGTCAGCGGTGCGACCAGTCGGCCCCGGTGCTGGAGCACGGCGAGGGCCGCGCCCAGGTAGCCGGCCCAGAAGCCGAACGCGGCGAGGCGGCGTCCGTCGTCGTCCACCAGGTACTCGAGGTCGAGCAGCGCTCCTCCCCCGGCCGCGAACCGGCTCAGCAGGTCCGTCGCTCCCGGCTGGCCCTTGTAGGCGTGGCCGAAGAAGATGTGACGGTGGGTCAGCTTCGTCGGCTCGTCCGGGAGTTCCTTCAGGCCGAGGATCACCGTGTCCCGCGGCGCCGACACCCAGGAGTCAGCGGGGGCCACGCGGGCGCCGACCGCCTCGTACTCCTCGATGGGGAAGATCCGCTGCGGGGACTCCTCGACCGTGAGGGTCACCCCGCTCTCGACGAGGCGGCGGGCGTCGGAGGGGACGACCGGGGTGCGGCGTTCGGTCGTTCGGGGCTCGTGGCGCAGCCACAGATGGAGCTCGGTCATACCAGGTTGACCTCCGGGCGCGGGGCGTCGGCCGCGAACCGGCCGGCGCTCAGGGGGCTGACGTCCACGAAGGGTACGTGGCCGAGGTACAGGTCGCGGACGACCTCGCCGACGGCCGGTCCCTGGAGGAAACCGTGGCCGGAGAAGCCGGTGGCGTAGAGGAAGCGGGAGACCGAAGTCGCCTCGCCGATCAGGGCGTTGTGGTCCGGCGTGTTCTCGTACAGGCCCGCCCAGCCGCCGGTGCGGCGCAGCTCCAGGAGGTCGGGGGCGCGCCGGCGCATGGCGTCGGCGAGGCGGGGGATCCAGCGGTCGTGGGTGTCGGTGGCGAAGCCGGGACGCTCGTCGGGGTCGGACATGCCGACGAGGAGGCCGGGGCCCTCGGCGTGGAAGTAGAGGCTGGTGCTGAAGTCGATCGTCATGGGGAGGTCCGGCGGCAGTCCCGGCACCGCTTCCGTGACGGCGATCTGGCGGCGCAGCGGCTGCACCGGGAGGTCCACGCCCGCCATCGCGCCGATCGCCTTGGACCAGGCGCCGGCCGCGCAGATCACCGTGCGGGTGTCGATGCGGCCGAGGGTCGTCACCACGGCGGTGATGTTGTCGCCGTGCGTCTCGATGCCGGTGACGTCGGTGTGGCGCATGATCGTCGCGCCGTGGCCGCGGGCGGCGGCCGCGTAGCCGTGGACGACGGCCTCGGGGGTGCAGTGGCCGTCGTCGGGCGAGTAGGCGGCGGCGAGGAGGCCGTCGGTGCTGATCAGCGGGGAGAGGCGGCGGGCCTCGGCCGGGTCGATGATGCGGCTGGGCACGTTGAGGGAGTTCTGGAGCCGGACGCCCGTCTCGAAGGACGCGACGTCCTCCGGCGTCGAGAGGAGGAACAGGTAGCCGACGCGATGTAACCCGATGTCGTGACCGGTGTCCTCCTCGAACCGGTCGAAGGCCTCCAGACTGCGGGCGCCCAACTGCACGTTGAGCCCGTCGGAGAACTGGGCGCGCACTCCGCCGGCCGCCTTGGAGGTGGACCCGGCGGCGAGTTCGTCCCGCTCGACGAGGACGACGTCCCGGACGCCGGCGCGGGCGAGGTGGTAGGCGATGCTGGTGCCGATGACCCCGCCGCCGATGACGACGACCTCTGCCTGACGCTTCACGGGCGCTCCTTCTTGGCCGCGTCGATGACGGCCCAGGCCGCGGCCGCGTCCTGGATGCCGAGACCGACGCTGTTGTAGTGGACGATGTCGTCCGGTCGGGTGCGTGCGCTGCGGCGGCCGGTGAGGACGGCGCCGAGCGGGATCAGGTCGTCGGGGGTGAGCAGGCCGTCGCGCAGGGCGTCGACGATCGGCCCGGCGTGCTCGGCGGCCGTCTCCGGGTCGTCGACGACGACGGCCGCGGATCGCCGTAGGACCTCCGGGTCGACCTCGCTGCGGGTCGGTTCGAAGGAGCCCACGCTGACGACCGTGCAGCCGGGCGCCAGCCAGGCGCCGTGCACCACGGGGGTGGTGCTGAGCGTGCAGGCGGCGACCACGGACGCGCCGGTCACGGCTGCCTCGGCGGTGGCCACCGCCTCGACGGGGAAGGACAGTTGGGCCGTCAAGGTCTCCGCGGCCTGGGCGCGCCGCCGGGGGTTCGGGCTCCACAGGCGTACGGATGTCAGGTCCCGGACCCGGGCGATCGCGCGGACGTGGGCGAGTGCCTGGGCGCCGGAGCCGAGGACGCCGAGGTGGGCGGCGTCGGGGACGGCCAGGGCGTCCACGGCCACGGCGCTGCCCGCGGCCGTGCGCAGGGTCGTCACCGCCGTGCCGTCCATGACCGCGACCAGCTGTCCGGTGGACCGGTCCAGGGCGCTGATCACCGCGTGGATCGTGGGCAGTCCTGCGCGGGCGTTGGCAGGGTTGACGCTGCCGAACTTCGCCACCGCCCCGGTGTCCGCCGACAGCCGGGAGACATAGGCGAAGACGACGCTGTCGTCGAAGCGGCTCGGGTGCATGATCTTGCCGGGCAGGTCGGCCTCGCCGTCACCGAGCGCGGTGAAGGCCGCGCGCTGCGAGGCGATGGCCGTGTCGGCGTCGAGCAGGTCCGTGACCCGGTCGCCGGAGAGGAAGAGGACGTCGTCGGTCATTCCCTCTTCCTATCCGGACTGCGCTCACCGGAATCAGGACCAGTGCGCCACCGCGTCCAGATGGGGCAGGTGGTGGTCGAGACGCTCCCGCTTGGTGCGGAGGTAGGTGATGTTGTTCTCGCACGGCGGGATCAACAGCGGTACCTCTTCGGAGACTTTGATGCCGTGTTCCAGCAACGCCTCGCGTTTGCGCGGGTTGTTGGAGAGCAGGCGGACGCTCGCCACCCCGAGGTCGTGCAGGATCTCGGCGGCGACGCCGTAGTCGCGGGCGTCGACCGGCAGGCCGAGGGCGAGGTTCGCCTCGACGGTGTCAAGTCCCTCCGCCTGGAGGGCCATCGCGCGCAACTTGGCGAGCAGGCCTATGCCGCGGCCCTCGTGCCCTCTCAAGTAGACGACTATGCCCCGGCCTTCGGCGACGACGGCCCGCATCGCGGCGTCCAGCTGGTCGCCGCACTCGCAGTGCTGGGAGCCGAAGGCGTCGCCCGTCAGGCACTCCGAGTGGAGTCGGGTGAGTACGTCGTCCGTGCCGATGTCACCGTAGACCAGGGCCACTTGCTCGTCACCGCGGTCGTGGTCCAGGTAACCGATCGCCTGGAATTTGCCGTACACGGTGGGCAAGGGAGCATTCACGACGCGTTCCACGCCCGTGGACTGTGGAGACTTCTTCTTGCCGAGTACGCCAATGTTTTCTGTCATGATCTGGTTCCTAAGCAGAGACGAAAGGCCGTGAAAAAATGAATGGTTCGGACTCACGGACGGCGGCATACGGACTGGTGCCGGCGGACACCACGGAGGACGTGCGGTCTAGGGGGGCAGAAGTATCAACACAGGTCGCCGTCCTTCCGGTCGGCAGTTTCGAGCAGCACGGCCCGTATCTTCCGCTGGCGACCGACACGTTGGTCGCCTGTGCCGTGGCCCGGGAGATCGCCGCGGCGTACCCGGTGCATCTCCTCCCGCCGGTGACGATCGCCTGCTCGCACGAGCACGCGGCCTGGCCGGGGACCGTCAGCATCTCTTCCGTGACCCTTCATGCGGTGGTGCGGGACATCGCGGACTCGCTCCGCCGCTCGGGGGTCGGGACCCTGGTGGTGGTCAACGGTCACGGCGGAAACTATGTGTTGGGCAACGTCGTTCAGGAGTCCTCCGCGCGCGGTGAGCGGATGGCGCTGTTCCCCGCCGCCGAGGACTGGGAGACGGCGCTGGAGCGGGCCGGGGTGCTGACCTCGTTGCTCACCGATATGCATGCGGGGGAAATCGAGACCTCCATTCTTCTGCACGCTCATCCCGAATTGATCCGTCCCGGATATGAGACCTCCGATTTCGTCGCCGACGACCGTCGCCATCTCCTGACGCTCGGTATGTCCGGCTATACCGAGTCGGGCGTCATCGGACGCCCGTCCCTCGGCTCGGCGGAAAAGGGGAAGGCACTGCTGGCGAGCCTCGCCGATTCCTTCGGCGCGTATTTCTCGATGCTGACCGCCGAGGCCTGAGCGGGCACCGGGTCCGGTACGGCGGTGCCGGGCCCGGCGGTGCGCAGGCCGGTGTACCAGCGGGCGACCAGGACCAGCAGGCCGGGCAGGGCGGCGACGAAGCTGAGCACGCCGTAGATCACGGAGACGGCCAGGCCGCTGCTCGCGCCGAGGCCCGCGGCGCCGAACGCCCAGGCGGTGACGCCCTCGCGGGGGCCCCAGCCGCCGACGTTGAGCGGCAGGCCCATGGCGACGAGCGCGAGGATCGCGATCGGCAGCAGCTGGGCGACGGTGGCGGCGGAGCCGGCGGCCCGGGCGGCGACCACGAACATCGCGAGGTGGCCGGCGAGGATGACGAGCGAGGAGAAGGTGACGCCGGGCCAGTTGGCGCGGGAGAACAGTCCGGCGCGCGCCTCGTCGAGGGTGGCGCGCAGGGCGCGGCCCCGGCGGGTGGCGGTGGGCGGACGGTTCATCCGTACGGCGGCCACGACCGCGAGCGCGCCGACGGCGGCGAGCAGCACGAGCGGGGCGATGCTGCGGACGTCACCCATCACCGGGGAGTCCAGGCCCAGCAGGACCGTCACTCCTACGACGGCCAGCGCGATCTGGCCCGCGACGCGTTCGAGGACGACGGCGCGTACGGCGCGGCCCATGTCGCCGGCGCTCTGTCCGTGGCGGACCGCGCGGTGCACGTCGCCGAGGATGCCGCCGGGCAGGGCCGCGTTGAGGAACAGGGCGCGGTAGTAGTCGGCGACGGCCGGGCCGAGCGGCAGTTTGATGCGCAGGCCGCGTGCCACCAGGGCCCAGCGCCAGGCGCTGAACACCGTCGTGACCACGCCGATGGCGAGCCCGATCAGCAGGGTCGGCGCGTCGATGCGGCGCAGTCCGTCGAGGAAGACGCCGGTGCCCAGGCGCCAGAGCAGGACGCCGAGGATGGCGGCGCCGGCGACCGTGCCGAAGTGGGTGCGTACCGCGCGGGAGTTCACCCGGGTCAGGATCGCGCGCAGGACGCGGCGGGCGCCGGAGGCGCGATCGGTGCTCGGGCGCGGGGCGGAGACGATCACCCCGATGCGATCGCCGGAGACGGCCGAACTGTGCAGCGGCGGAGTGTGCTTGGGACGACGTACCTCTTCTACGGCGGTCTCGGTCCGCACCGCGAGGGCGACCGGTGTGGACCGGTCCACGCGCACCCTGCGTGTCCTGGTGCTCGGCCTCGGTGCGACCGTCCGCATCGTCTCGACGCTCATGACGTGCCCCCCGTCGGCCGGGCCAGCGCCAGCAGGTCGCTGTGGTGGACGAGCACGCTCAACTCGCCTGCCGAGCAGGCCGCGAGGCGCCGTTCCAGATACTGGTCGGCACGCTCCTTCAGCTCGGGGCGTTCCTCGACGGCCGCGCCGATCCAGCCGCGCAGCCACTCGGCGGTGAGCGCGGCCTCGTCGGGGCCGAGCCGCCAGGCGCTCGGGTGGACGCGGACCGTGGCGCCGTGCGCGGCGAAGGCCTCGCAGGTGACGGTGACGGCGTCCGGGCCGAGGAGGCCGTCGCGGCGCTGGTGGGCGTTGAACGCGTCGGCGATCTCGGCGTCCATCGGGTCGGCCGGGGTGAGTTCGACCCGGCCCGCCACCGACAGGGTGAGCAGTGCCGGGCAGCCGGCGCCGACACAGGCGGCGACGAGGGCGTCGACCTCCTCGCGGGTGAGGACGTCGAGCAGTGCGGAGGCCGTCACCAGCGAGGCGCCGACCAGCGCGTCCGGGGTCAGCCGGGCCACGTCGCCGCGCCGGGTCTCGACCGTGACGCGGCTGCCGTCGGCGGCGGCGCGGGGTGAGGCGACGGCGGCGAAGTGCAGGAGGTAGGGGTCGCGGTCGTGCAGGATCCAGTGCTGGGCGCCGTCGAGGCGGGGGGCGAGCCACCGTCCCATCGAGCCGGTGCCGCAGCCCAGGTCGTGGATGACGACCCCGGAGCGGCCGGGCAGGTTGGCCAGCCGGATACGCAGCGGGTCGAGCAGCTCGGGCGCCCGCGCCACGGCGTCGGCACCCTCCCGCAGCTCCAGCCACTCGGGCGCGTACCGCGGCGGATCGTCGGGACCGACGTCCCGCAGCCGTACGGTGGCCCGCTCGCCGGGGCGGCTGGCGGGCCCGGCGCCGGGGATCACGGAACCTGGCCCTGTCTGCTCGCCGGTGTCCGCTTGGACCGTTCCCGCCATGATGTCCTCCGGCCCCGGCTGTCCAGCCGTCAGGTCCTTCGCGTCGGGCTGCTCCGGGGCGACCAGCATGCCCAGCGGTACGCCCCTGGGCCCCGGCTGCGCCGGGATCCGTCCGGTCTGGCCGCCCTGCGTCGCGGCCCGTGTGGACTGCGTGTTCCTCATGCCGCCCTCCGGGGTTCGCTGGGGAGCCGGGTGAGTACGCCGGCCAGGCTGCGGGCCGTGGTGGCCCAGCCGTCGAGGGCCGCGCGCCGGCCCCGGGCCGCCGCCTTGAGACGTCGGCGTACGTCGGCCTCGCCGAACCAGCCGCGCAGTTCAGCGGCGAGGGCGGCGGGGGCCTCCGGCGGGACGAGGATGCCGGGCACCCCGCCGTCGGGGGCGCGGCCGACCGCCTCGGGCAGCCCGCCGACGTCCGTGGCCAGCACGGGGATACCCCGGGCGAGGGCCTCGGTGACGGCCATGCCGTACGTCTCGGCGTACGACATGAGGACCATGAGGTCGGCGGAGGCGTAGGTGGCGTCGAGTGCGGCGCCGGCCCTCGGGCCGGCGAGGTGCAGCCGATCCTGGAGGCCGTGGCGCTTGATGAGGTCGCGCAGGTGGTCGACGTACTCCGGGTCGTTGCCGAAGCCGCCGACGCACTCGCAGGTCCACGGCAGGTCGGCCGCGGCGGCCAGTGCCTCGATCAGCCGGTGCTGGCCCTTGCGCGGAGTCAGCGTGGCGACGCACACGAGGTGGGAGACGCCGTCGGTGCCGGAGGCGAGGGGGGCGATGTCGGCGCCGGGGGTGGCGACATGGACGCGCTCGGGGGCGAGGCCGTGGTGGGAGACGAGGCGGCGGACCGCCCACTCGCTGGTGCCGATGACGGCCGACACCGCGCGCAGGACCGTACGTTCCTTCTCGTCCAGCTCGGCGGCGACGGCGGCCTCCAGGCCGGTCTCGTCGCCGAGCGGGAGGTGCACGAGGACGGCGAAGCTCAGCCGGTCGGCCTCCGGGACGACGATCTCGGGAACACCGCAGGCCACGATCCCGTCCATCAGTACGGCGGCGCCGTCCGGCAACTCGCGCAGCACTCGGGCCAGTTCGGCACGGGCGGCGGCACCGGGCCGGGGCCACTCGCCGTCCACGGCGTGCTTGTGGACCTGCCAGCCGAAGCCGGGCAGGTCCAGGCTGACCCGCCGGTCGTAGGCGTTGCCGCCGCTCGGCGCGGCCGGGTCGTCGACACCGCCGGGCATCACGAAGTGCACGGTGCGCAGGGACATGGGGATGATCTCGGCATTCCGGGAGGCCGTGCGCTGTGCGGGCAGGAATCCCAGCGAGGGGGCGCGGTCGATGGTCACGTCGCTCACAGGGCACGCTCGTAACTCGCCCAGGCGACGTGCGACTCGTGCAGGGTGACCTGGAGGCCGGTCAGACCCCGGGCGCCCTCGCCGAGCGCGCCCTTCTCGATCCGCCCGGCGAGCCGGTCGGCGATGACCTTCGCGAGGAACTCCGTCGAGGTGTTGACCCCGGCGAAGTCGGGCTCGTTGTCGAGGTTTCTGTAGTTCAACTCGCTGACGACGGCGCCCAGTTCCTGGGTGGCAAGTCCGATGTCGACGACGATGTTGTCGTCGTCCAGCTGCTCGCGCCGGAAGGTGGCGTCCACCAGGAACGTGGCTCCGTGCAACCGCTGTGCGGGCCCGAACACTTCGCCGTGGAAGCTGTGGGCGATCATGATGTGATCGCGAACGGTGATGCTGAACAACGGACGACCCTCCAGGTGCGGCGCGTCTGGTCCCGCGGCTGATCCCTGCCGGGGGATGCCGTGTAGTACGGCTGCACGCCTCCCCCTGTTCAGCCCGCTCTCACTCTTTTCTCAGGTCAGACGCTCTTGCTCGTACGGAATTGAACAGTTCTCAGCCGATGTCGGCGTAACGGACCCGGTGGCACAGCGCCGGGATCTCCCCCGAGGCGAGCCTGGGCAGCAGGTCCGGCAGCTCCTCGAAGTCGCTCTCGCCGGTGACCAGGGCGTCCAGCGCCGGGTCGGCGAGCAGGTCGAGGGCGAGGGCGAGCCGGTCGGCGTAGCTGCGGTTGGCGCGGGCCGGGGAGACGGTGCCGACCTGGCTGCTACGGATGACCAAGCGGCGGGAGTGGAAGGCCTCGCCGAGCGGGAGGCTGACCTTCCGGTCGCCGTACCAGCTCAGTTCGAGGACGGTGCCCTCGGCGCTGAGGAGTTCCAGGGCGCGGGTGAGGCCCTGTTCGGTGGCGCTGGCGTGGACGACGAGGTCGCAGTCGCCGAGCGCGTCCGCCGGCAGCGCGAAGCCGACACCGAGCGCCTCGGCGATCTTCGCGCGCGCGGGATCGGCGTCCACCAACTGCACGCGCACGCCCGGGAAACGGGCCAGCAGCGCGGCGACCGAGCAGCCGACCATCCCGCCGCCCACCACCGCGATCCGGTCGCCGACCAGCGGCGCCGCGTCCCACAGCGCGTTGACGGCGGTCTCCACGGTCCCGGCGAGGACGGCCCGCCCGGCGGGCACGGAGTCCGGCACGGGTGTCACGGCGCTCGCGGGGACGACGTAGCGCGTCTGATGCGGATAGAGGCAGAAGACGGTACGGCCGAGCAGCGTGTCCGGCCCCTCCTCCACCACCCCGACGTTGAGATAGCCGTACTTGACCGGACCTGGGAAGTCGCCCTCCTGGAAGGGGGCCCGCATGGTCGCGTGCTGGTTCTCGGGGACGCCCCCGCGGAAGACCAGGGTCTCGGTGCCGCGGCTCACGCCCGACCACAGGGAGCGGACCACCACCTCGTCCTCGGCGGGGTCGGGCAGGACGACGTCACGTATCTCGCCGTGACCCGGTGGACCGATCCAAAACGCCCTCGCGGTGCGCTTCATCGGATTCCTCCTGAACGATCGGGAAGCTGTTCACGTACGGGTAACCACAGGCCGCGCACAGTACGCGGCGTTGATCGACTCTGTCATACGGCCGGAGGGTGTGCGGTGGCCCTGAACAACACATACGAAGCAAGGCTGGTCCAGCAGGAGACCGCTGTGGGAGCGGGCGTTCAGATCCTGTTGCTGGCGTTGCTCGGCACGGCGATCGGGATGGGGCCGGCCGGCTGGCTGACCGGCCTGGCATTCGCGATCGCCACCTGGGCCGTGCTCTCCAAGGCGCTGCACCGGACCCGGACCCGTTCGTTCGGCCCGGCCAACCGGGTCACGCTCGGCCGGGCCATCCTGGTCGGCGGGGTGACGGCGCTGGTCGCGGACTCCTTCGAGAGCTCGCCGCCGGTCACGCTGCTGGTCGGACTGACGGCGGTGGCCCTGATCCTGGACGGCGTCGACGGCAAGGTCGCCCGTCGCACGGGCACCTCCACCGCGCTGGGCGCGCGCTTCGACATGGAGGTCGACGCGTTCCTGATCCTGGTGCTCAGCGTGTACGTCTCGACGCAGCTCGGCCCGTGGGTCCTGCTGATCGGCGCGATGCGCTACGGGTTCGTCGCCGCGGCCCGCGTCTGGCTGTGGCTGAACGCGCCGCTGCCGCCGAGCACGGCCCGCAAGACGGTCGCCGCCACGCAGGGCGTCCTCCTGCTGCTGGCCGGCTCGGATCTGCTGCCCCACGTGGCCAACATCGGCGTGGTGGCCCTCGCACTGGGCACGCTGGTGTGGTCGTTCGGCCGGGACATCCTGTGGCTGTGGCGCACCTCGCGCACCTCCCGCGTCGAGGAGGTTCCGGTGGAGGAGAAGCTGCTGGAACTGGTCTCGCAGTAGGGACGGTTGCGCCGAAGGGCCCGGATCACCTCGTGATCCGGGCCCTTCGGCGTACTACGTGAGTACTACGACCGCGGGGCCCGGCTGCGGACGACCGCGAACGCCCCTGCCGCGAGGCCGAGTACGCCCACGATCAGCCCGGCGATGCCGAGCCCGCGGGCGGTCGAGTCGCTGCTCGACGAGGAGGCGGTGGTGGACTTGGTGGCGGTGGCCGCCGCCGTGGTCGAGGCGGCCGGGGTGTCGTCGCCGTCCTCGCTCTCCTTGGCGGTGAGCTTGAGGACGGGCGCCGGGTTCTCCGGCTCGTCGTCCCCTGCCGTGGTCTGCTCGATCCAGCGGACGACATCGCCGTCCGAGTAGGTCTGGAGCGTCTTGAACGCCAACTGGTCGGTGTCGTCGGGCAGTTGACCGAAGGCGACGTTGAAGTCCTCGTACTGTCCGGCCGCGATCTTCCCGCCGGTCCAGGTGATCTCGGAGACGGCGTCGGTGATGGTGCCGTCGTCGGTCTTCACCGGCGTCTTGAGCTTGCTGGTGGTGACCTTCGCGGTCCAGCCGTTCTGCGGGGTGACCAGCACACCGAGGACGGGGTGGTCGGTGGGCAGATAGACCTGGACCTTGGTGGTGCTGGCCTTGTCCTCCTCGTTGGGGACCCGGAAGGCGAGGACGCCGTCCGTGGCGCCCTTGGCGTAGCTCTCGGGGTGGACGGTGACGTGCGCGGAGGCGACCCCGGCGGCGGCCAGGACTCCGGCGGCGGCGAGCGCGGCGACGGTGCCTGCGCGGCGCAGGGTGGTGCGGTGTGCGGACATGGTGAGGTGATCTCCGTACGGGAAAAGGAAGTTGGGGGTGTCAGACCGGGTACGGGATCGGGGTCGGTGGTCCTCGTCGGCTCACCGCGTGCCGCAGGAGGAGCTGGCGCAGGGGGGCCGCGCCGGCGGTGCGGCCGGGGCGGCCGAGGGTGCGGGCGGGCAGGGGTGCGGGAGCCTCCCGCCACCAGGCCACGAGCCCCGGCACGAAGGCGACGGCCCAGCGCAGCAGCGACCACAGCGCGGCCTCGCCGCGCCGCAGCCACCAGGCCGCGACGAGCGCGGCGACGACGTGGGCGGCCACGGCGTGCGGGGTCATCGCCTGCGTCTGCCGCGTGGGTGCCATGGCGTGCCCCGACATGTGCGCCATACCGGCCATCGCCATGCCGGTCCGCGGCCGCGCGATGTCGAAGCCGAGGTGGAGCCCGGCCTGGGTGGCGAGCATCGCGGCACCGATGCCGGGCAGCGACCGCTCCCGCCCGCCGAGCAGCCACCCCATGACGAACACGACGAGGAATCCGGCGCCGTCCGCCCACAGCGGGGGTGTCGCGCCGGTGGCGAGTCCGTGCCCGGCGGCAGCCAGCAGCACACACACCGCGGCGAACACCGCGGCGCGCAGGCTACGTACCGCCGACGATGCGCTCATGGTGACGGATCCTCCCACGCGCCGCTGCCGCCGCAGCCGTCGATGGCGGTTTAGGGGGCAGCTCATATCTGGTTCATGGCTTGGTACGGGGGTGGCGCGTGGGGCGTTCAGTCCGGGTGGGCGGACTCCTGCCGGCATGCGTTGATTTACGGGGATACGGCGACCGGTCCGGTCGCGGGGCCCGGCGACGGCCTGCCGCTCAACTCCCTTGCGGCAGCGGCCCGATGGCCACGGCCGACCGGTACCGCGGAGGGCTCCGGCCGGGCGACCCGTGCGCGGTCGCACGGACATGCGCGGATACGGCGGCCCGGGCACGGCTCACTTTCCGCGCGGGAGCAACCCGGTCGCCGCGACCGGTACGGCGGCCAGCACCAGCCACGGCACGACCGCCGGCAGCCCCGTGTCGAGGAGGATGCCGGTGGCCGCGCTGCCGAGGAGGACGATCAGCCCGGAGACGGAGGAGAGCGCGCCCGTGTAGAGGCCGAGGCGGCCGGGCTCGGCGAGGTCGGGGACCCAGGCGCGGGCGACGGGGGCGATGAGCATCTGGCCGAGGGTGAGCAGGACGACGAATGCGGCGGCGGGCAACAGCCCTGCCGTGCCGGTCAGTTGGGCGGGGCGCGCCACCGCCACGGCCGCGAAGCCTACGGCGATCAGCAGCAGCCCGGCCGCCATGGACCGGCGCGGGTCGAGCCGCTCCCCCGCCCAGCGGGTGACGGGCAACTGCGCGCTCACCACCAGCAGCGAGGACAGCGCGAACAGCCAGGCCAGCGGCGCCTGCGAGCCCGCCGCGCGCTCCACCTCCGCGGGGAGGGCCAGATAGAGCTGGTTATACGCGAGGAGGTAGGCGCCGTAGGCACAACACAGCGCGAGGAAGGGCCGGTTGAGCACGAGGGCCCGTACGCCGCCCTTCTCTCTCATCCGCGCCCGCCCGGGAATGTGCTGCGGCAGCAGCCACGCGTGCCCGGCGAGCACGAGCACGAAGACCCCGGCCCCGGCCAGACACGAGACCCGGAAATCCACGGCGAGCAGCAACGCGCCGAGCAACGGCCCCGCAAACGCCCCGACTTGACCCGCGACGGTGAACAGCGCGAGCACCCGGGTGCGGGACCCGCCACCCGTCTCCTCCCACTCGACGGCCTGCCGGGCGACCTCCGACTCCACGGCCGGCGAGAACAGTGCGGCGGCGAATCCGATGAGCAGCACGGCCCCGACGACGGCCCAGGTCTCCTCGGCGTACCCGAGCCAGCCGAACCCGGCGATCCGCAGCGCGCACCCCATGAGCACCACGGGCCGTACGCCGTACCGGTCGGCGAGGGCCCCGCCGACCACGAACAGCCCCTGCTGGCTGAAGGTTCTGAGCCCCAGCACGAGACCGACGAGCCAGCCCGCCATGCCGATCGCGTCCGCCAGGTGCTCGGCGAGGAACGGCAGTACGGCGAAGAAGCCGATGTTGAAGGCGAGTTGGGTGAGGATCAGCAGCCGGAGCAGCGGGGAGAGCGGGGTCCGCGCGAGGGCCACGGTGGTCATCAGGCGGCCGACTCCCGTGGTGCGCCTGCCCCTTGCATGCTTCCGGCGGCCGTCACCGCCAGCGCGCCGAGCAGGGCGAGTACGGCGGCGGGGGCGAGGACGGACCAGGGGGCGCGTTCGGCGTAGGGCTGGTTCTCGGCGAGGAGGAGGCCCCACTCCGGGGAGGGCGGTTGCGCGCCGAGGCCGAGGAAGCCGAGCGAGGCCAGGGCGAGGGCGACACCGGGCAGACGGAGCAGGGCGTGCCGGGTGACGGGTGGCAGGACGGCGGGCAGGAGTGCGTGGCGCAGGATGTGCCAACGGCCCGCGCCCAGGCCCCGGGTGGCGGTCACGTGCAGGGTGGCGCGCTCCTGGAGCAGCAGTGCGGAGGTGTGCGCCGCGAGGGGGGTCCAGGCGAGCGCGGCCACGGCGAGGGCGGGTGTCGCCGCCCCGCTTCCCGCGACAGCGGTGACCAACAGGGCGGCCAGGACGGGCGGTACGGCGTTCACCGTGTCGACGAGCGGCCCGGACAGCCGGGGCACCAGCCCGAGCAGTACGCCGGTGCCGAGCGCGACGGCACTGATCGCGAGGGCGAGCAGCAGGGTGTCGACGGCGCCGTGGGCGACTCGCGCGAGGAGATCCCGTCCGAGCGCGTCCGTGCCGAACGGGTGGGCCCAGGTGGGGTGTTGGAGACGCAGCCCGGTGTCGAGGGCGAGCGGGTCGCGGGGCAGACCGAGCGCGACGACGCCGAGGAGGAGGGCGCCGTGGACAACGGGCAGTGTCCGTGGGGCGGTTGAGGTGCTGGGTTCGTGGAGGGAGGGCAGGGCGTCGGCGTGGAGTGCGGGGCCGGAGAGGAGGCGTGCCGCGAGGCGGGTGAGTCCGGCGGCGAGGGCGGCGAGCAGGAGGAGGGCGAGGGTGCCGGCCTGGAGGACGGGGAGGTCCTGGGCGAGGGCGGCCTGGAGGGTGGTGCGCCCGAGTCCGGGGATGTCGAAGATCTGCTCGACGGCGACGGCCCCGCCGGTCAACCCGACGACGAACAGCCCCATGTTGGGCAACAGCGCGGGCAGACACCGCCGTACGGCATGCCGGGCGATCCGCCGCCCGGGCAGCCCCCGCGCGGCAGCGGCCCGCGCCCACGGCTCACCGAACGCCCCCGGCAGCAGATCGTCGAGCAGCCGCCCGAGCACGGCGCCGGCGGGCAACCCCAGCGCGAGCGCGGGCAACACCATCCAGCGCGGCCCGTACCATCCCAGCGCGGGCAGCCACCCGAGTTGCACCCCGACGACGGTGGCAAGCACGGACGCGGTGAGGAACTCGGGCAGCGCGGCGAGAACGGCGGAGCCGGTGCCGCCGGAGCGCCCTGCGGGACGACCGGCTCGTCGCCGGGTGCGGGACCCCGACGGGGCCGCGGGAATGGTGGACCCGCCGGCGTCGGCTCGCTTCGGGGGACGGCCGGACCAGCGCCGCGCGAGAGACTCCGGCCGCGCCGCAGCCACCACGGACCCGCTGCCACCGGGCCACCGCACGACGAACTCCCGTAGCGCGCCCGGAAGTCCGGGCCCACCGTCGTCCGACCGCCCCATCGCACGCGCGCCCCGCCGCAACGTCGGCGCGCATACCAACGCGGCGGTGACAACGGCCACCGCGGCGGCCGCGCCCATCAACAGCAGGGAAGCGCCCAGGGCTTGGAGCACTCCGGGCATGACCTCGGCGCCGGAGATCCACGACCGCCCGGCATCACCGCGCGGCAGGCCGCCGAGCCACTGGCCGAGCAGGTGCAACGGGCCGTCGTCCAGACCGAGTTGGGCCCGAATGGCGGCGAGCACCTCGGGGTCGGGGTCGCGTTCCGCCGAACGTGCCTTGAGGACGGTGAGCGCCGGATCCGTGCGGGAGAGCCAGGGCAGCAGCCCTACGGCGCACACGAGGGCGGCCGCGAGGAAGGCGCGCCACAGGAGCGTGGCCGTGCGGTGCGGCATGGTTCAGCGCCGGGTTCCGGGGCCGACGAGGGTGCGCTCGTACGGGTCGAGGAGGACGCCGTCGACGGAGGCACCGACGCCGGTGACGACCCGTTGGTGCACGAGCGGCACGACGGCGTCGTCGCCGAGGATCTCGGCCTCGGCCCTCATCGCGGCGCTCTGCCGTGCGGAGGTGTCGGCGGTGCCCTCAGCCTTCGCCACGGCCCGGTCGACGTCCTTGTCGCACAGCCGGGCGAGGTTGTAACCGCCGTCGCAGGTGTAGTCGCTGGCGAGCACGGCCACCGGATCGCCCGTGTCCACCAGGGTGTTGCGGGCGACGACGAACGCGTCGAACTTCCCGGCCAGCGCGTCGCTCTCGATGCGGGAGTACTCACGCACCTCCAACTCGACCTTGAATCCGGCCTTTTCGAGCTGCTGCTTCAACACCTGTGCGACTTCGGGGAGTTCGGGCCGGTTGTCGTACGTCGCGAGGGTGATGGTCCGCCCGCCGGGCGTCACGGGCTCGGCCCGCCCGACCGGTTGCTCGCGCTTGCCCGCGGCCCAGGTGACGGCGAGGCCGTAGATGCCCGTGCCCGCGTCGGCGTGACCTTCGTAGACGCCCTTGGCGAGTGCGGAGGTGTCGACGGCCGCGCGGGCGGCGGCGCGGAGCTTCGGGTCCTTGAACACGCCTGTCCGCGTGTTGAGTTGGAGGCTCGTGGTGCGGGTGGTGGCGGTCTCGCGGCGGGTGGCCGTGTCGAGGGTGGCCGCCTGGGCCACGGGTATCGCCTCGGCGATGTCGACCTGCCCGGTGCGCAGCGCGTTGGTGCGGGCGGTGCCGTCGGCGATGAACCGTGCGTCGATTCCGGAGGCGTGGGCGAGGCCGCCCCAGTAGTCGTCGAAGCGGTCGAGGGTGGCCGCCGTGGAGTCGGTGACCTTCGTCAGCTCGAAGGGACCGGTGGCGGTGCCGACCGGATCGACGCGGCCCTTCTCCTCGTACGCCTTCGGAGAGAGGACGGCGAGAGCGGGCCCGGCCAGCCTCAACGGCAGTACGGGATCAGGGGAATTGGTGGTGATGCGCAGGCGGTCGCCGCCCACGGCTTCGGCGGTGAGGGTGACACCGGAGAGTGCGGCGGGGGCGGGCTTCGCCTCGGCGGCACGGTCGAGGGCGGCGGCCACGCGGGCCGGGGTGACCTCGGTACCGTCCTGGAAGGTCGCCTCGCGCAGGGTGAACAGCCAGCCGCGGTCGCCCTCCCGCTGCCAGGACCGGGCGAGCGCGGGGGCGGCGGAACCGTTGGCGTCCAGGGAGGTCAGGCCCTCGGTGACGCCGAGGCGACTGAGGATGGTGGCGTCGGCGCCGTAGGGAGAGAGGTTCTCGGCGGGCGGGAACGCGAGCGCCACCCGCAGCCGGGACCCGGACTTCCCGTCCCCGGCGGCCTCCCCGGCCTCGTCTCCGGCGGAGGCGAAACAGCCGGTGAGCACCGGCGCGAGCACGAGGGCGAGAAGGATCCGGGACTGTTGCATCGGTCCAATGCCCTTACGTATACGCGCACTTGTGCCGGCGTTCGTTCGTCGGAATCGCATCGCGTCTATCGCTCCATCGCCAGTTCGAAGTGCACGATCCCCTGCCCGCCGTCCGGGTCGTCGCGCTCGTCGTGCACGACCTTGCCGAGCGACCGCCAGAAGGCCTCGGCACCGGGCACGGCGGGATCGGTGTGCAGATATGCGGCGCGGTAGCCGCCGTCGGCCGCGGCGAACGCGAGGAGTTCGGCGACGAGATGCCGGGCGAGGCCACGACGGCGATGCGCGGGACGGACGTAGACGCGACGCAGTTGCGCGGTCTCGCCGGAGGGGTAGCGCTCGGCGAGGTAGCGCGGGTTCGGCGGGTGGACCGGTCCACGGGAGTCGAGAGCGGCGGTCGCCACGACCGTGCCGTCGGCGGGGTCGAGTGCCACGAGGAGGGTGTGGCGGGCCGGGGCGAGGTAGGCGGCGGCCGGGTCGATGACGTCGCCGTGCCAGCGGGGCACGTAACCGGTGTGGAAGTCGCGGTAGACGGTGTCGAGCATCACGGCACGCGCACCGTCGATATCGTCCGGGCCTGCCGCCCTGATGCAGTAGTCAAGCACTTGCACATCATATGCATTAAGACTCCTAGGCCTTGATCACCCTTGGACCGTTCCTGGATCACCCTTGATCCACTGGATTTGACAGCCTCGCGGCCACCCCCTAAAACCTAGCCACATGACATTCATTTTCAAAACCGCGATTGCGGCGGGCCGGTAGTGCGCGTCGCGTTCGTCGGCAAGGGCGGCAGCGGAAAGACCACGCTGTCGGCCCTCTTCGCCCGCCACCTGGCCCGCGCCGGCGCACCCGTGCTCGCCATCGACGGCGACATCAACCAACACCTGGCCGAGGCGCTGTCCCCCGGCACGTCCGCCGACACGTCCCCCGGCGACGAGCCGGTCACCGCCCCACCCCTGGCCGCCCACCTGACCGAGCTCAAAGACTTCCTGCGCGGCACCAACCCCCGGATCGCCTCCGCCGAGGCCATGATCAAGACCACCCCACCGGGACGCGGCTCACGGCTGCTGCGCCTGCTCGGCGACGACGAGGTGCACGCCCGCCATGTGGTCCGTGCGGGTGACGTACCGCTGATGGCGACGGGCGAGTTCGAGGAGAGCGACCTCGGGGTGGCCTGCTACCACTCCAAACTCGGCGCGGTGGAGCTGTACTTGAACCACCTGGCCGACGTCCCCGGCGAATACGTCGTGGTCGACATGACGGCGGGCGCCGACGCCTTCGCCTCGGGCCTGTTCACCCGCTTCGACCTGACGTTCCTGGTGGCCGAACCCACCCGCAAGGGCGTCTCCGTCTACCGCCAGTACCGCGACCACGCACGGGAGTTCGGCATCCGCCTCGCCGTGATCGGCAACAAGGTCACCGGCGAGGACGACCTGCTCTTCCTCAAGGAGGAGGTGGGGGACGACCTCCTGACCCACCTGGTCCACTCCCCCTGGGTACGCGCAGCCGAACAGGGCAGGGCACAGGGCGAGTTGGAGTCGCCCAACGCCCACGCCCTGAACGTCCTCCGCACGGCCGTCGACGCCTGCCCCAGGGACTGGCCGACCCTGCACCGCCACGCCGTCGAGTTCCACCTCCGCAACGCCCGCGCCTGGGCGGACCGCGCAACGGGCCTGGACCTCGCGGCACAGGTGGACCCGGGATACGTACCGGGCCCGCCCGCGCTGACCTGACGAAGACCTTCCTCACACTCACCAACTACCCGACAGGACACCCCTTTTCATGTCTCTCGACGTCTCCCCGAAGCTCCTCGCCGAAGCCGAGCACGGTGACATCCGCGAGGCGGACTTCGTGGACACGGTCCGCACGTCCCTGCCGTACGCCTACGACCTCATCGCCGGCCTCGCCACCGAACTCCGCGACGGCACGGCCGAGTTCACCGACAACCAGACCCCGCCCCCGTCCGAACAGGAACGCGGCCAGTTGCTGCGGGCGCTGGCCAGCGACGCGATCCGGGGCAGCCTGGAGCGCCACTTCGGGGTGGCCCTGGCTTTCCAGAACTGCCATCGGGTGGCGGCGTTCCGGCCGGAATCCCTGGACGGGGAGACGTACGCGCGGTTCACGTCGGTACGGTCCCAAGTGCTGAACCAGTCACCGGAGTTCAGGGACTGCTGACGGACCGTACCAGTGCGACGAACCGCCCCGCGTCGTCCAGCCACGGCATGTGCCCGGCCCCGGACTGCACCTGGAACTCCGCGTTCGGGAACAGCTCCGCGTACTCCGCCATCGCGCGCGGCGGAGCGGAGATGTCGAACTCCCCGGCGAGGATGAGCACTGGGGACGTGAAGTCGGCCAGGGCCGCGCGGGTGTCGGCCGGGTCGAAGGCGCCTTCGGCGGCGTAGGCCGTCGCGGCCTCGGCGTTCCTCTGCTTCGCGTCGGCCTCATCGAAGGCGCGTGCCGTCTCGTCCCAACGGGCGTGGGCGAAGGGCGCGATGGCCGGCCAGGAATCGGGGGTCGCGCGACCGGCGGTGATCTCCTCCAGGGCGGCGAACGCGGGTCCGAACCACGGTTCGGACCCGCGCAGTCGTGCGACCGCCAGGCGGTCCTCGGCTGAGATCGGGATGCCGACCGCGTAGACACTGGGGGTGACCAGGGTCAGTCGGGCCACGCGGTCCGGGTGGCGGGCCGTGTACAGCGCGGCCAGGTTCGCGCCGGCCGAGTGGGCGAGCAGGTCCACCCGGTCGAGGCCCAGGTGCTCGCGCAACGCATCGACGTCGTCCACCTGACGGTCGCAGCGGTACGACGTCAGGTCCGTGGGTACCTCCGACGCGCCCGTGCCCCGTAGATCCAGCCGGATCAGTCGGCGGTGGATGGTCAGGCCGCCGAGGGTGCCGAGGTAGACAGAATCGCGCATCGGGCCGCCGGGGAGGCAGATCACGGGCGGGCCGTCGCCGGACGCGTGGTAGGCGAGGCGGGTTCCGTCGGGTGCGGCGAAGGTCGGCATGGGCGTGAGCGTGTCAGGGGGTGGTACGTGCGGCAACCGGATTGCCGGGCGGTGGAACGGGCCGGTCCGGTGCCGCGCTCCGGACCGGCCCAGCTGTCACTTCTTCTGTTCGACCCGCACCCAGTCCACCTCCGCCTGCACTCCCCCGGCCGCGACCTTGTCCACGCTCGACTGCGGCAGACCCCAGTACGGCGTGGTGACCTGGTTCCAGCCGGCCGGGTACGCGCCGCCCAGGGCGAGGTTGAGGATGACGTACTGGTTGTGGGCGAAGACCCATTGGCCGCGGGTCGATTCGAGTTTGTTGCGGGTGGTCTCCTGGACGAGGTTGTCGTCGACGTAGAAGCGCATCCCGGTCGGGGTCCATTCGACGGCGTACGTGTGCCACTGGTCGGCCGTGCCGCCGTTCGGGTAGGTCTGGCGGGCGCCGATGTTGCCGTCGGCGGAGTAGCCGGGGCCGTGGAGGGCCGTGCTCGTCCAGTCCGGGTAGCCGATGTTCTCCATGATGTCGGTCTCGCCGGAGGCAGGCCAGGAGACCGACGGATCGTCGACGTTGCTGCCGAGCAGCCAGAAGGCGGGCCAGAATCCGTCGCCGACCGGCAGCTTCATGCGGGCGCTGACCTTGCCGTACGTGAAGTCGAACTTGGTGTTGGTGTCGATGCGGCCGGACGTGAAGTCGTAGGTGCCGCCGCCCGCCTGGGTGCAGCCCTTGCAGTACTTCGCCGCGAGGATCAACTCACCGTTCTGTGTACGGACGTTGTCCGTCGAGTCGACGTACGCCTGGGACTCTCCGTTGACCGAGCCCATCTCCGTGCCGGTCCGGACCACCCGCCACTTGGAGCGGTCCAGGGCCGCCGACGTGAAGTCGTCGAAGAACGCCGTCTGATACGTGCCGGACTGGTCGCCGGGGAGGGCCGGGTAGGCCGCCGCCGCGCTGCCGCCGGTGCCCCAGACCTGGAACTCGTAGAGGGAGTAGCCGAATTGGGCCGTGTAGGGGGCCGGGTTGTAGAAGGAACGGCGTTCCTTGCCGAGCATCCGGACGTAGCGGCCGGTGACCGGCTGGGGCAGGGTGACCGTGTCGTGGCGGCCCGTGGCGTCGGCGGGGGCCTGGACGTTCGCGCGGCGGGCGGCGATGTCGGCGGCCGACGGTTCGTGGACCGTGCGCCAGGTGGTGTTGTCGTCGGAGACCTGGAGCAAGTAGTCGACGGCGTACGCCGATTCCCAGTAGAAGTCGACCGTGTCGATCGTCGAGGTCGCGCCCAGGTCGACCGAGACCCAGCGGTCGGCGTTCCAGTCGCTGGACCAACGGCTCGCGTCGTCCTTGAGGTTGGCGGGCCAGCCGCCGTCGGTGACGTACGCCGGTGAATTGCCGTTGTGTTGGTAGTAGTTGGAGTACGCGGGGTGGTTCAGGGCGAGGTTGGTGCGGGTCGTGGACGCGGGGGCCGGCTCGCCGCCGTAGACCTTGAAGGAGTAGAGCGAGTAGCCGTAGGGCGTGGAACGTTCCAAGCCGCGCAGGCGGACGTAACGGCCCGTCACCTCCTGGGGGTACGTGCTCGTGGTGACCGAGCCGCCGGTGCCGGCCGTCTCCGTGTAGAACGGCGTCCAGTCGGTGCCGTTCCTGGAGACCTCCAGGACGTATCTCTTGCCGTAGGCCGTCTCCCAGTCGAGGGTGACGCGGTCGATGCGGATCGTCGTGCCGAGGTCGAGGCGGATCCAGGCGTCGTCGGCGAAGTTGCTGGACCAGCGGGTCGCGCCGTCGCCGTCGAAGGCGAGGCCGGGGGCGGTGCCGGCGTTCTCGCTGCCGGAGGCGGTGACGGCGGCCGGGTTCGCGGCGTAGGCGGCTGCCGCGCGGTCGGTGTCCCAGGTCGCGGCGGCCGCGGCCTGCGGGGCGGGGGCGGCGAGAGCGGGGGTGGCGGAGAGCAGGGCCAGTGCGGTGAGCGCGGTGAGCAGGGTGCGTGCGGGCATGCGGGTCTCCTTGAGGGGCGGATCTCCTTCTGGGGGTGATCTTGCTGACGTGCTCATGACATACACGGGGATGGTGGGAAGGGCGGGGAAGACAGGGATGGTGGGAACGATGGGGTTGGTGGTGCCCCGGTGGGTGCAGGCTCCCCCGCCCGCACCCACCGGGGCCGTCCGGTCAGGCCGCGCGCCGCGCCCTGCTGCGGTGGTCGCGGATGATGTCCGCGTACCGGCGGCCGGAGCCCTTGATCGTGCGGACCTGGGTCTCGTAGTCCACGTGGACCAGTCCAAAACGCTTCCCGTAGCCGTACGCCCACTCGAAGTTGTCCATCAGGGACCACAGGTAGTAGCCGCGCACGTCCGCGCCGTCCGCGATCGCGCGGCGTACGGCGGACAGGTGGCCGTGGAGGTAGGCGATCCGCTCGGGGTCGTGGACGTTGCCCTCGGGGTCGGGCTTGTCGTCGTAGGCCGCGCCGTTCTCCGTGACGTACAGCGGCAGGCCCGGTGCCTCCCTCGTGTACCGCATGATCAGCTCGTGGAGGCCCGTCGGGTCGATCGTCCAGCCCATCTCCGTGCGCTCGCCGGGGGTCTGGAGGAACGCCACGTCGTCCGCGCCCGGCCAGGGGGAGTACGCGCTCAGGCCGTGGCCGTCGGAGCGCGGGCTGCCCGCCGGGGCCGTCTCGGTCGCCTCCACCAAGGTGGGGGTGTAGTAGTTCAACCCCAGTGCGTCCAACGGCTGGTGAATGAGCGTCAGATCACCGTCCTGGACGTACGACCAGTCCGTGACCGACCTCGTCGCCTCGAAGAGGGACTGCGGATACGAGCCGTGCAGCATCGGCCCGTGGAACACCCCGTTGGCCAGGTCGTCGATCTTCCGGGCCGCCGCCATGTCCGCCGGAGACAGCGAAGCGGGCCTGACCACCGAGGAGTTGAGGCTCACCGCGATCGAGTCGCGGGCCGGTATCGCGGACCGCAGGGCCGAAGTCGCCAGCCCGTGGGCCAAGTTGAGGTGATGGGCCGCCCGAAGTGAAGCGCCCGCGTCCGTACGGCCCGGCGCGTGCACCCCCGAGCCGTAGCCCAGGAACGCGCTGCACCAGGGCTCGTTGAGCGTGGTCCACTGCTCCACGCGGTCGCCCAGCGCCTCGCCCATGATCTGCGCGTACTCGGCGAAGCGGTACGCCGTGTCGCGCTCGGGCCAGCCGCCCGCGTCCTCCAACTCCTGCGGCAGATCCCAGTGGTAGAGGGTCAGTGCCGGCTTGATGCCGTGCGCGAGCAACTCGTCGACCAGACGGCGGTAGAAGTCCAGGCCCACCTGGACCGCCGGGCCCCGGCCGGTCGGCTGAACCCGTGGCCAGGAGACCGAGAAGCGGTACGCCGTCAGGCCCAGGTCCGCCATCAGCGCCACGTCGTCGCGGTAGCGGTGGTAGTGGTCGACGGTGACGTCGGCGTGATCACCGCCCGCCGTACGGCCCGGCGTATGACTGAAGGTGTCCCAGATCGAGGGCGTACGGCCGCCCTCCCGCACCGCTCCCTCGATCTGGTAGGCGGAGGTCGCGGCTCCCCACAGGAAGGCGGGAGGAAAGGGCGGGGTCGTCAGGTCGGGCATGGAATCGCTCCCATGGGTCGAGTGGCGCCCATTATGCATGGGAGCGCTCCCATGAGCAAAGGGGGTCGCCCCCGACGTCTTCTGTTCGTTCCGCGTCGTTCCGCGTACGCGGTCGCGGAGGACACCGCTCAGGCCGACTCCCGCACCACCAGCTGCGTCGGCAGGACCACTTCGCGGTGGCCGTCGCCGCGTCGGGCGATCTCGTCCAGCAGGAGGCTCGCCATGGTGCGGCCCATCTCCTCCAGCGGCTGGCGGACGCTGGTCAGCGGGGGATCGATGTGCCGGGCCACGATCGAGTCGTCGAAGCCGACGACGGCGACGTCGTGGGGCACCCGCCGGCCCGACGCGCGCAGTTCCAGCACGGCGCCCGACGCCATCACGTCGGACGCGGCGAAGACGGCGTCGAGGCCGGGCCGCCGGTGCAGCAGCTCCCGCATGGCCGCGCGTCCGCCCTCCTCCCGGAAGTCGCCGTACGCGATCAGGTCCTCGTCGACGGTGATGCCCGCGCCCTCCAGCGCCTCGCGGTAGCCGTCGAGCCGGGCCTGGGCGGCGTCCATGTCCAGGGGGCCAGTGATGGTGCCGATGGTCCGGCGGCCCTTGGCCAGCAGGTGCTGGACCGCGGTCCTGGCGCCGCCGTTGTTGTCCGCGCGGACATGCCCCAGTGGCTCCCCGTGGCCGCGCCGGCCGGCGAGCACGGTCGGCACGGCGAGTTCGTGCAGCCGGTCGGGCAGCGTGTCGCCGCTGTGGACCGCGAGGATCAGTACGCCGTCCACCCGGTGTGCGGACAGGTACGTGGCCAGCCGCGCGTACTCCTTCTCGTCCGGCGTCAGGACCAGCAGCAACTGCATCTGGGCGCTTGCGAGTTGGGCCGAAATACCCCGGATGATCCCCGAGAAGTAGGGCTCGGAGAAGAGCCGGTCCTCGCCCTCGGGGACGACCACGGCGACCGAGTCCGTACGGCGGGTGGCCAGGGAGCGGGCGGCGGGGTTGGGGACGTAGCCGAGTTCGTCGATCGCCCGCTCCACGGCCGCGCGGGCGTGGTCGCTCACCTTGGGGGAGCCGTTGATGACCCGGGAGACCGTGCCGCGGCCGACGCCGGCGAGCGCGGCCACGGCGTTGAGGGTCGGGCGCCGGACCTCCGCGCGCGGAGGCGGCTGCTCGGCAGGGCTCATCGTTCACCTTCCGGCGATCAGTGGGGACTTGCCTCATTCTTGCCCAGAAATTCGGGCAACGGCCCGGACGGACGACGCCGGCGCCGCGCCCGTGCGGCGAACCCTTGGATCACCTGCGTGAATCCTGTGCGGGACCGGCCTGTGTCCGGTCGGTGACGCCTTGTGGAGCGACACATTCACGTGACGTGCGGAACACGCTTGCGCAACAACGCCGTTTTCAAGTCTTGACACCCGGCCCGGCACGAAGGAGTCTTCCGGCATGCCGCGTGGGAGCGGTCCCACGGAATCTCGGGGGCTTCCTTCCGTGTGGACGAAACCACCAACGGCCCGTCCCTCTATCTCGCATGGCACACCGTTGACCAGCACCTTTTCACCGCACGCCCCGTGCTGTGGGTCGGCCGCTGCTCGAAACGAGAGGGCAGGTCCGGATCGTCGAGCCTCGGCGGTCCGATTCCTGAGATCCCGTTCCCCACTGGAACAAGGAGTAGTGGAATGAGCATCACCCGTACCGCCGGCGGCCGCGGCCGCAGAGTGGCGGCCGTGACCACGACGGTCCTGACGGCCTCCGCCCTGCTGCTGACCGGCTGCAGCAGCGACGACAGCTCCTCGGACGCCAAGGACTCGAACGGGAACATCACTCTCACGGTGGACGACTTCGGGCAGTTCGGCTACAAGGAAGCCGGCCTGTTCGCCCAGTACCACAAGCTGCACCCGAACATCACGGTGAAGGAGAACACCACCGCCAACGAGCAGGACTACTACCCGAAGCTTCTTCAGCAGCTGAACACGGGCAGTGGCCTGGGCGACGTCACGGGCATCGAGGTCGGCCGCATCAAGGAGGTCGTCGACACCCAGGCGGCCAAGTTCGCCGACCTGAGCAAGACGATCGACGTGAGCGACTGGGTCTCCTGGAAGGAGAAGCAGGCCACCGCGTCGGACGGTTCGGTCATCGGCGCCGGCACCGACATCGGCCCGATGTCCCTGTGCTACCGCTCGGACCTCTTCAAGGCGGCGGGCCTGGCGAGCGACCGTGACTCCGTCGCCAAGGCCGTCGCGGGCGGCTGGGAGGACTACCTCAAGCTCGGCGAGAAGTTCAAGGCGAAGGCGCCCAAGGGCACGTACTTCATGGACTCCGCGAGCGCCATGTACAACGCGGTCGTGGGTTCCTCCGCGGAGCAGTACTACGACGCTTCCGGCAAGGCGATCTACAAGGACAGCGCGTCCGTGAAGCAGGGCTGGAACCTGGCCGCCGAGGCCGCGTCCAAGAAGCTGACCCAGGGTCTGCCCCAGTTCACCGACGCCTGGACGGCGGCGCTGCGCAAGGGCACGGTGGCCACCGTGGCGTGCCCCGCCTGGATGGCCGGCCAGATCTCCACCAACGCCGGTGACGCCTACAAGGGCAAGTGGGACATCGCCCGTGCACCCGGTACCAGCGCGGCCAACTGGGGCGGCTCCTTCCTGGCCGTGCCCAAGACCGGCAAGCACGTCAAGGAAGCCACCGACCTGGTGAAGTGGCTGACCTCTCCCGAGCAGCAGGCCGCCGTGTTCAAGGCGATCGGTGTCTTCCCGTCGAACAAGGGCGCCTACGAACTCGCCAGCGTGAAGAACGCCACGCTGCCGTACTTCAACAACGCCCCGATCGGTCAGATCTACGCCGACGAGGCGAAGGCCATCCCCGAGGCCGTGCTCGGCGCGAAGGACGGCACGATCAAGGACACGATCTCCACGCAGATCAACAACATGGAGCAGCGGGGCACCAAGCCCGCCAAGGCGTGGAAGGCCGCGACCGACTCGATCGACAAGGTCATCGGCTGACACCGGCCGCGGTGCGGGCGGCCCGGCGGGCGCCCGCACCGCAGCCTGTGCGTGGGGCCGTGCGGGGGCTCCTGCCGTAGGCGCGGGGCCTGAGGCCTCGGCGCCCCGCACCGGCCCCGGTCGTCAAGTGCCGGTCCTTTCCGCGGTGTTCGGCGCACACTCACCGGACACCGCCGCACCGTGTCCGCCGGGACCGGCGACCCGAGTTCGACGACGTGCCCCAGGCCGGATCTCCGGTCCCAGCCCCCGCCCGTACCCCGGCCGAGATCCAGGGAAGGACTTCCTCCGTGGCAACCACAACCCCCACAC
>NZ_JBLTJC010000115.1:0-28613 GCF_048158785.1 Streptomyces colwelliae
TCGTGGACGAGCGGGATGCTGGCCCACATGGCGCCCAGCACCCAACGGGCCCACAGCAGCAGCGCGGTGGAGGCGACGGCGAGCAGGGCGCCCAGGATCGCGAGCTCGGGCTGCCAGTACTGGAGGTGGTGCCAGAAGGAGTCCGGGGTGTGTCTGACGAGGACGGAGAAGGCGTAGGCACCCACGACCAGCAGAGCCCGGCGGGGCAGGGTGCGGCGGAGGCCGCGTGCCCAGCCGGCCGGCCCGGACTCGCTCTTCACGCCAAAGTAGACGGCGCCCGCGATCCAGGCCACGACGAAGACCGCGACACAGATACCTGTGAGAGCGACGAGTGCGGAATGTAGTGAGCCCATGGCACAAGGCTGCGCCCCGGCCCGCGTCGACCACCACCACCCACGGGCTGATTCAGCGGCTCCACCCTCGGGTGGAGATCCATGACTCAGGGTTGAAGTGACCCAGATCACGACGGATCGTGGCATCGGACAGTCCTGCCGCAGCGTCCCCCTTCTGAAAGTCCGCGAGGGGGAACCGACCGTGCACCGTGGCTACATGTGGGTCGACCGCGAACTGGCCCGGATGGACCCGGACACCGACTGGGAGCGCATGATCTCGCTCTACGTCGGCCACCGCGTCCCCGAGTTCGCGCTGGCGATGATGGTCTATCCGGGCACCATGCGCATGATGCAGCCGGGCTTCGGATCCGCGACCCTGGCCCACACCGGGAAGCTGGAGAGGAGACCCCGGCGGCGTTTCGAGGACGGCAACGAGTTCCTGATGGCCTGGATGGTGGACGGGTTGTCGAGCGCTGCGGGCCGCGAGGCCGCCGAGCGGCTCAACCGCATGCACCACGCCATCTCCCGCGGGACGCCTCATCTGCCCGGCAACTTCGACGACGTCGACGACTTCGTCTATCCCCTGGTGCTGCTGGCCACGTTCGCCGACCGTCTTCAGACCTCGCTCGGCCTGCCGGGTACGAGCGAGAACATGAAGACCGCCTGGCATCGCTGGGCGCAGACCCTCTTCCGCCTCCTGGAGCGCGAGTCCGGCCCGCTGGCCGACGAGGCTTTCCCGGAGGACTGGGACGCGATGACCGAGTTCGCCCTGAAGTTTGAGTCCCGGCCGTATGAGGGGACGGAGTCCGGCCACCGGGTGGCGACCGCGATGATGGAGTTCTTCGCCGAGTACTGGTTCCCCATCCCCTTACGGGCGTTCGGCAGGGACCTGACCCGGTATCTCGCCGGCGAGCGGGTCTGCCGGCTCCATCGGATCGGCTGGCTCTCCCCGCGCCGCGAGCGTGCCGTCCGCGTCTTCCTGAAGTCCGCGTTCCTCGCCCAGCGCCTGCTGCCCGACTACCGCAGGCCGCTTCCCCAACGGCTGCGGCAGACCCGGCGCGGGCCCTCCGCCGCGAGCACCCCCTGAGGGTGAACCGCCTCAACTACCCAGCATCTTCAAGGTCCTTCGGTGCCACACCAGCGGACTCCGCTCATCGTCGGACCGCATCGCCAGTACCCGCAGCACGATGATGTCGTGGTCGCCGGCCGGGTAGCTGTGCTCGACGGTGCACTCCAGCCACACCGGGGCGCCGTCGAGGAAGATCGCGCCGGATTCCGCCTCCACCGTGCGCAGGTCGGTGAACCGGCCCGCCTTGCTGCGGGAGCCGAGCTGGCGGGCCTTGTCGCTGTGGCCCTCGCCCAGGACGGAGATTCCGATGGCCTGCGCGCGGGACAGCAACGGCCAGGTGGTGGAGGTGTGTTGGGCCGCGAAGGAGACCATGGGCGGGTTGTGGGAGACGCCGACCGCGAACGACGAGACGATCATGACGGTCGGGTCGCCGTGGACGCGTGCGGAGAGGGCCGCGACGCCCGACGGGAAGCCGGAGAACGCCCTCGTGATCTCCTCGGGGTCCGAGGTGATGCCGTCCAGATTCTCCAGGCCTTCCATTGCCGTCATCGTGCAACCCCCGTCCGCTTCGGGCCTCATGAGGCCTCATCAGGCTTCATCACGCGACTCCTGTGGGTAGTTGTGGCGCGGCGGACACCGTGAGGGGTCCGTTGCCGGGAGGCTCGGTACGCAGGAGTGCGCAGGCGAGGAGGCAGAGCACTCCGACCGCCGCGAGCCCGCCGAGCGTCGTCGCGTAGCCGTGCCCGGCCAGCAGAACGGCACACACCGCGCTGCCCAGCACCGCGCCGAGTTGCTTCATGGCGTTGAAGGTTCCGGACGCCGCCCCGACCTCGTCCGGGCCGACCGAGGTCACCGCCGCGATCGAAAGAGGCGACCAGACAAAGGAGTTGGCGACCCCGTACACCGCGAAGGTCGCGGTCAGCGCGGCGATCGGGGCGTCCGTCGCGACGAGCACCGCCGACGTCCCGATGGACAGGACGAGGGCGCCTGAGCCGATGACGGCGACCGCGCGGGACCCGATCCCGTTGTTGAGCCGGGCGGACACCGGTGCCCCCAACAGGCAGACCACGCCCATCGGTACGAGGGTGAGGGCGGCCGCGCCGGCGTCGAGCCCGCGCTCCCGCTGGAGGTACAGCATCAGCGGGATCATCGCCGACCCGGAGCAGAAGGCCGCCGCGGCGCCGGCCCAGGCCGCGACGACGAACCCCCGGCTGCGCAACAACCCGACCGGCACCAGGGCGCGTTGACCGTCCCGGCGCTGGAACCACACCACACCGGCGACGACCACCACCCCCACGACGACGAGCAACCACCGCGGCACGCCCAGCACTTCACCCCTCGCTGCATCCGTGCCCTGGATGCCGATCACCAGCGCGCCGACACCGCTCGCGTTCGCGCAGATCGCCCACACCGGGATGCGCGCATCCTGTCGCGGCAGGACCGGTACGAACACGGCCACGGCCACCAGCGCCGCGACACCGACCGGAACGTTGACCCAGAACACCGCGGGCCAGCCCCCGGCGGCGACGAGGAAACCGCCCAGCAGCGGTCCGACGGCCACCGCCGCTCCGCCGACCGCACCCCAGACCCCGAGCGCCACGGCGAGCCGCGGCGGCCGGAACAGCGCCTTGATGAGGGTCAGGCACTGCGGTGTCATCAGCGCGGCACCGATGCCCTGCACCACCCGCCATGCGACAAGTGCCGTGATGGAGGCGGCGGTTGCGCACAGCAGCGACCCGAGCGTGAAGGCCGCAAGCCCGGCCAGGTGGACGCGCCGATGACCGTAGCGGTCCCCCAGTCGTCCCGCGACGACCAACGGCACCGCGTAGGCGATGAGATAGCCGCTGTTGACCCACATCGCGGCGGTCTCGCCGGTGTGCAGCCCGCTGATCAGGGACGGCAGCGCGACCGAGGTGATCGTGCTGTCCAGCAGGAGCATGAAGAACCCGGTGCAGAGGCTGCCGAGCGCGAACCACTCGCGCCGCACGCTCGCACCCCCATCCCCACTCCCAACCTCACCATCACTCCCGCTCTTCGGGGGCATCTCAAACTGCCAGGTTCTCGCGGAGAGTCGGCCCCTGGTACGGCGGCGCGAGCGCACCCCGGCGGCGCAGTTCGGGCAGCAGCAGTTCGCTGATCCCGGCGAAGCCGGAGGGCATGGCCAGCGGGCTGGAGAACATGAAGCCGCCGCGTGCTCCGGTCGCGGCGAAGGTCTCCTCCAACGCGTCGGCCACGGTGGCCGGATCGCCGACGACACTGTGGTCCAGGCCCGTCGCCCGCCCCCGGCCGTGCGCGAAGAAATCGCTACGGCTCATGGTGTGGTCCGCGCCGAACTCGGCGACGAGCGAGCCGACGATCCCCGCGGGGCTCGCGTTGGCCGCCGCCAACTCGTCGCGCAGCTCACCCAGTTGGAACGATGCCGGGAGCGTCGAGAAGTCGTAGCCGGCGTTGTGCGAGAGGTAGGTGGCGACGGCCTCCTCGTTCCAGAACTCGTGCACCGCCTCGCAGCGTGCCAGCGCCTCGGCCTTCGTGCGGCCGACGATCACCTGGGTCGCCCAGAGGATGCCCACGTGTTCCGGGTCCCGCCCCTCGGCGAGGAGCGCCTCGTCCAGCAGTTTGCGGTGCCGCTGCTGGCCGGCGAGGTTGCCGCCGAAGCCGAAGACGAGGTCGGCGAAGCGGGCCGAAGCGGCAATGCCCCGGGGCGAGTTGCCCGCCTGGACGATGAGCGGGTGGTACTGCGGGCCGGGTACGGACGCGAGCGGTCCCTTGACGGTGAAGAAGCGCCCCTCGTGGTCGATGGGGTGCACCTTCCCGGGGTCCGCGAACCGGCCCGTGCTCCGGTCGCGGACGATGGCGTCCGGCGCCACGGAATCCCACAACGCCCGGCAGACGTCGATGAATTCCTCCATCCGCTCGTAGCGCAGGTCGTGGTCCATCAGCTCGGTGAACCCGTAGTTGGCCGCGTCCGCGCCGCGTGTGGAGGCGACCACGTTGAAGGCGATCCGGCCGCCGGTCACATGGTCGAGCGAGTTCAACAGCCGGGCGACGTAGAAGGGATGCATGAACGTCGAGGAGTACGTCAGCCCGAAGCCGACCTTCTCCGTCACCGTGGACATCGCGGCGATCACCGGCGCCATGTCGTGGCGCGGCCACTGGATGCCCCACTCCACGGCCGGTGCGATGCTGCCCCGCCAGGTGCTGGGGATGCCGCTGCCGTCACCGAAGAACAGCAGGCCCACGCCCGCGCGTTCGGCGGTCTGCGCCAGCTCCATGAACATCCGGACGTCCGGGAAGTCCCGCCCGATCCACGACCCCTGTCGCGCCCAGGCGCCCTCGGTGTGGGTGAACGAGAGGTCGTAGCCGATGTGCATTCCGGTCATCGCGCGGCCTTCTTCCACAGCTCGGCCACTTCGTCGGCGTCGCTCAATACGGCCACGTTCAGGCCCAGTTGGAACAGGGCGGCGGCGTTGACGTGGTGGTCGTAGGCGGTCGTCGCGTCCTGCGGTACGACGACGGGCCAGTCGAGTTGGACGGCGTCCTGGGCGGTGGCGTACACGCAGCACTCACTGGTCAGGCCGACGACGGTGAGCCAGTCGTGGCCGGCGGCGCGCAGCCGCGCGTCGAGATCGGTGCCGAGAAAGCCGCTGTAGCCGCGCTTGACGACACGCAACTCCCCCTCCTCCGGCCGCATTCGATACCACTCGGCGCCGGATGTGCCGACGCGGCACGGCTCGTCCGGGCTCATGGGCGCGTCGTAGTCGCCCTCGCGCAGCCAGTTGCTCGACCGCCACGGCCGCGCCGGGTCGCTGCCCAACTCCACCCAGACGACCGGCACTTCGGCGGAGCGCGCGGTGTCGACGAGCTCGGCGATACGGGTGACCGTCCGGTCGAGTGCCGTCAGCGCCGCGTCCGTCAGGCCGTACGCCCCCAGTCGGTCCGGATCGGCGAAGTCGCGCTGTACGTCGACCACGACGAGCGCGGGCCTGCTGAACGGCCCGGCGAGCTGGGCGAGTTGTCTGTCCCGCAGGTCGGGCATCAGGCCGCCACCTCGTCGCGGGCGCGCAGCGTGGGCAGCACCGTCTCGCCGAACAGCAGCATGTCCTCGTCGTACTCCGGGAAGATCAGCATGAGTCCGTCGAGGTCGGCCTCCCGCACGATGTACTCGATGTGCTCGGTGACCGTACGGGTCGAACCGGCGACGTACGGCGTCTGGAAGGCCGCCTCCCCGTTGGCGCCGTCGGCCCACGCGCGGGCCTGGTCCGCGGGGACGCCCCAGGTGTGCCGCATATGGGCGAGGGCCTCGCGGTCGACGCCCGCGCCCCACTCCTTCACCTTCTTGACGGCCAGTTCGTCGGTGTCGTCCTGGACGACGGTGAGCATCGAATACGTCTTGCAGACACGGCCGTTGGCCTTCGCCCGCGCGTGCACGTCGGCGGAGAGCGACCGCATGTCGTCGAGGCTGTCGGCGGCGAGGAAGGCACCGTCGGCGTACCGGGCCTGGAACCGCCGCGCGTCCTCGGACCGCCCCGCGCTGATGAGGGTCGGCCGGGTCGCCGGATGCGGACGGGACTCGCAGTCGACGAGGTCGAAGTACGGGGTGCGCATGGTGACCGAGTCCTCGGTCCACAGCCGGGTGACCGCCTCCGCCCACAGCTCGGTCATCCGGTAACGGTCCTCGTGGCTCAACTCCGGGTCCCAGTCGCCGAATTGCTCGAACTCCCCCGCGTACGAACCGTTCACGATGTTCATCCCGGCCCGCCCGCCGGAGATGTCCTGAAGCGTGGTGAGCATCTTCGCCGCGACCGCGGGGTTGTGGACGTTGGCGTGCAGGGTCGCCCAGATCTTGACCCGGCTGGTCGCCTCGGCGAGCGCCGCCATCATCGTCATCGACTCCAGCGAGCGGCCCCAGTGGTCCGTACTCCCGCCGAAACCACGCCACTTGGCCATCGACATCACGAAGTCGAGCCCGATGCTCTCCGCGTGCACGGCGGCACGCTTGTTGTACGCGTAGGTCGCCTCGGGATGCGGCGCGGTGGTGGACAGCATCCAGCCGCCGTTCCCGATGGGAAGGAAGATTCCGTATTCTTTCGCGGGCACGTCACGGGCCTTTCTACGGCTCAGCGGTCTCTTGCGTTCTTAGGGCGCGGGCCAGACGAGCTTGTCGCCGCTGTAGATGTCCTTGACGAACGAGGTGTCGAACCACGCCTCGGCCTTGGCGGCGGTCACACTGCTCGGCACGATCTTGAACTGGTGCAACATGGCGACGAGTTGGGACACGTTGTCCGGGTCGACACCGCCCAGCGGCTGTCCGGGCGTCGGGTTCTCCTTGACGACCTGCGTCTCGGTCTTCCAGATCGTCGCGTTCAGCTTCTTGTCGTAGGTCGGGCCGGACAACTTGGCCGCGTAGCCGACGCATTCACTGATGTGCGCCTCGCTGGCGGAGCAGTACTCGTACGCGTGCAGCGCGGCCCGCAGAATGTCCTCGACAGCGTGCGGATGCGCCTTGGCGAACGCCGGGTTGACCGCCATCGCGCCGATCGAGCTCGGGATCTTGTAGTCCACCGGCTTCCACACGGTGACGTCCTTGCCGGCCGCCTTCAGCTGATTCGGCTCGTTCGAGACGAACCCGGTGAGCGCTTCGAGACCGCCCTGCTTGCGGGGCAGTACGGAGGGGTCGTACCCCTCCTTGACCAGCTTGAGCGAGTCCCACTTGACGCCGGCCTTGACCATCATCGCCTCGACGGTGGCGGGGACATACCCCTTGTGCCCGACGACCTTCCCGTCGAGCTGGGTCAGCTTGGTGATGTCCTTGTTGGTCATCAGAATGTCGAGCCCGGCATTCGAGTACGAGGAAATCCCCTTGATGTCGATGCCGTTGGCCTGCGCCTGGATCAGGTCCTGCTCGGAGATCGCGGACACGGTGGCCTGTCCCCCGGCGAGCAGCTTGGTGTTCTGCGCGGTGTCGCCACTGCCCGGCTTGAGATCGACGGTGAGGCAGAGGTCCTTGAAATACCCCAACTTGGCGGCAGCAATGTACTCAAGAATCGAGACCGACGACTGGAACTGGTAGCCGGAGAGATACGTGATCTTCCCGGCAGCTTTGTTCTCGGCACAGCGCTTCGCGGAGATAGCGGACCCGGCCGACCCGGCGGAGGCACTGTCATCCGACCCGGAGCCACATCCGGCGACTCCGAGCACCAACACGGCGGCGACGAGGGTAGATCTGGTGAGGAGATAACGAGGCATGGGTGACTCCAAACTGGATTTATTCCGGTGAGTTGAGCGCCCCGAAAGGGGCGCGGGACTGTATCGATATGCGGCTCCGCCGCGCGGGCGCGACCAGCCCCCACCGGCCCGCAGATAACAACCGTGCTGTCACGGCTCAATCCGTACTGTCATGCCAATGCAGCACACGCCGCTCAACGACAGTCACCGCGAGCAACAGCAACACGCCCATCACCGCAAGCACGACGATCGAGGCGTAAACAACAGGGAGTTGATTCATCGAGGAGGCCACACTGATCGCCGTACCCAGCCCCCCGGTAGACCCGGACGCCGACATCTCCGCCACCACCGCGCCGATGATCGACAGCGGAAAGACGATACGCAGCGCGGCAAAGAGATACGGCAGCGCGTTGGGCACACGCACATGCCACAACAACTCGACCCGACTGGCGTCCATCGTCCGATAGACCTGCAACACCTGCTGCGGCACAGACCGCAACCCCGTAGCCGTGTTGATGAGAATCGGAAAGAAACAGATCAGCCCGGTGATGATCAGCTTGGGCATCGGCCCGAAGCCGAAAGCCACGACAAGCGCCGGCGCGATGGCAACCAGCGGCGTGACATTGAGGACGACAGCGACCGGCATCACCGCCCGCCGCACCAACGGCAGTTCACTGGTCAGCACCGCGAGGACGAACGCCCCGACGAACCCCATCCCCAGCCCGGCCGTAGCCTCGCCAAGGGTCACCAGCGCGTTGTGGACGTAGTAGCCGAGTTCATCGGAGAGCGAGCTACCGACATCCGACAACGGCGGTAGCAGATACGGAAGTTGCTCGGCCCCCCAGTGCCAGAGCCCGCCAAGCAGCGCCAGCATCACGACAAGCGGCAGCCACACGGCCGGCCGGATCCACGCGATCCGCGACCTCGGGTGCTTCAGGCTGAACCGGGACGGTTCGACGGGCGGCGGTGTCTTCGCCACCGGAGCGGTGGTGCGTTCGTCGGCAACGGTCATGTCCCTCACGCCCCCACTCACGCGGCTTCACTGTGCCAGGCGCGCCGCAGCCGCTCTCTCACCAGGTCCTCGTACTCGTGGAACCGCCGTTCCCCGAAGAGCCGTTCACCGCGCGGCCGGGGCAGGTCGACGTCGATGCTCTCGACGATGCGGCCGGGGTTCGGTGCCATGACGACGACGGTGTCGGAGAGCCGTACGGCCTCGGAGACGGAGTGGGTGACGAACAGGACGGTCGTCCTCAACTCCTCCCAGAGGTCGAGGAGTTGGTCCTGAAGGCTTTCGCGGGTGAACTCGTCGAGCGCGGAGAAGGGTTCGTCCATGACGAGCACGTCGGGTCGCAGGCCGAACGCCCGCACGATCGCGGCGCGTTGGCGCATGCCGCCGGACAACTGGGCCGGGAGCTTGTGCAGGGCGTCGCCGAGACCGGCCTTGACGAGGAGTTCCTTCATGTCGGGAACCGCCGTCTGCCGCTCGGCGAAGTCGGCGATGCGTTCACGACGCTTCCCGGCGCCCCGGTTGATCTTCTGCGGCAGCGTGACGTTGCGCAGGACCGACAGCCACGGCAGCAGCGCGGGACTCTGCGGCACGAGCCCGATCATCTTGGCCGCGCACGCCTCCGCGGGCGTCACGCCGTGCACCAACACCTCACCGAGGTCCGGCTGTTCGAGGCCGGCGACGAGACGTAGGAGGGTGGACTTCCCGCAGCCGCTGGGGCCGATGAGACTGACGAAGCGGCCCGACGGCACCGTCAGGTGGACGTCGTCGAGGGCCGTGGTCGCGGCGGATCCGAAGCCGTAGACCCGTCGTACCGACCGCAGTTCGAGTGCTGGCGTACCAGTCACCTTCACGCTCCCATCCATGTCGCGGGCACAAGTGCCCGATCCTGGAAGTCGGAGAGCGTGCGTAGCGAGTGCGACTGACTGCCACGCGGAAATCCGCTTAGGTGCCTCCGACCGTAGGAAGATTGTGTTTCGGGACGGCGCCGTTGACTGTTACGGGCGTTTTACGTCTGGCTTCGGGGAAGATCGCAGCGGGGCGACCGTGCTGCCGTCGAAGACGTGGATCTCGATCCCGAGGTCCGCCGCGGCCCGCGCCACCCAGCCGCCGAGCGCCTGCACGATCAGCTCGGTGACCAGCAGCACCGCGCGCTCGGCGGTCGGTACGGACTCCCGCAGCCAGAGCAGTTTGAACATGTCCGCCATGACCTTGTTGCGGTACGCGGGCTTGTACGCACCCTGGTTGCCGACCAGTTGGACGAGCACGCGGCAGGAGGCGTCGATCCCCTCGACCTCGACCCGGCTGCCGTCGGGCAGCATGAGCGGCTTCGGGCGCAGGGGCGTACCGAGGCGGTCGCCGAGCGCGAGCAGCATGCGGCGCTCGATGGAACCCTCGGCGAACCGGCTCCACTCGGTGGGGGCGTCCAGGACGGTCAGGTGCACGCGCCGCATCCTAGGAAGGGTCCGTTTCCCCCGTGTTGCTTAGGGTGGACCACCATGAGATCCGGCGGAGCGACAAGGACACCTGACGAGGACGCGGGTATGACACGACTCGACGGCCGGGTCGAGCGGGGCAACCGCACCCGGCGGCTGGTCCTGCGCCGCACCGTCGACATCGCCTCGGTCGAGGGCCTGGAGGCGCTGTCCGTGGGCCGGCTGGCCACCGAGCTGCGGCTCAGCAAGAGCGGGGTGTTCGCGCTCTTCGGCTCCAAGCAGGAACTCCAGCTGGCCACCGTGCGCGAGGCCGCCCGCATCTACACGGAGAAGGTCATCAGGCCCGCCGCCGAAGTCCCGCCCGGGGTGGGCCGGTTGTGGCGGCTGTGCGAGCTGTGGCTGGAGTACTCGCGCGGGCGGGTCTTCCCGGGCGGCTGCTTCTTCTACGAGGTCATCGCCGAGTTCGACGCCCGCTCCGGTCCGGTGCACGACGCGGTGGTCGGCGCCCAGCGGGACTGGACGGCCCTCGTGGAGCGGACGGCCGCCGAGGCCCGGGACGCGGGCGAGTTGCGGGCCGACACCGACATACCCCAACTCGCTTTCGAGATCGTCGCGTTGATGGAGACGTCGAACGCGGTATCCGTACTGCACGACGAGGAGACCGCGTACCGCAGGGCCCGTGTCGGCATAGCGGCACGGCTGCGCTGCGCGGCCACGGACCCTTCGGCGACTCCTCAAGTCCCCTGAGACACAAGGCATTTCACATCTCCCCAGCAGCACATCCCCCCTCCCCTACTTCGGCCGAAAACAAGTAGCACGACCGTTCGCACAGTTTTAGGCTCAAGCCCCATGACAGCCACCGGAACGGACATCGTCGAGCTCGACCGGATCGCCGTGTACGAGGCTTTGCGCGTAGTGGAGTTGGCGCAGGAGGAAGACTGGGAGCGGGACACCCCGTGCGCGGGGTGGGACCTGCGGCGGCTCGTGGCGCACATGGCGGCGCAGCATCACGGGTTCGCGGCCGCCGCACGCGGCGCGGGTGGGGACAGGGCGTACTGGCGGGAGCCGGAGGACATGAGCGAGCCGGCCAGGACGCACCGCGCGGCGGCCACGGCCGTCCTCGCGGCGTTCGCCGAACCCGGCGCCGCCGAGCGGGAGTTCGCCCTGCCGGAGCTGGGCGCGAGCTTCCCTGGGCGGACGGCGATCGGATTCCACTTCATCGACTACGTCGTCCACGCCTGGGATGTCGCCGCCGCACTCGGCGTAGCACTCGACCTGCCGGACGACGTCCTGGACATCGCGCTGGTGGTGGCCCGACTGGTGCCCGCCGACCCGGCCTTGCGCGGACCGGGCTTCGCCTTCGCCCCGCCGCTCGACACACCCCCGGAGGCGGGCCCGCTCGACGAGGCGCTACGGCTGCTGGGCCGGACGCCGGAGCACTGGCCCACGAAGAGCCGCTGAATTCGCTTCCTTTGCCTGCCCTTTGAGTAAAGCTGCCCTCCCTTTGAACAAGGAAACCGCCCCGTGCGTACCTCCTGGCACTACTGGCCAAGCGTCGACTTCTCCAACGACCAGTTGGTTTCCCCGGGAGGCTCCCTTGCGTCGTATCAACGGTACGGCTGTGTTCATCGCGACCATTTTCGCCACCACCGGTGCGCTCGTCTTTCCCGTGTGGTCGTACGCCGACCGGGCGGGGACCGGGCAGGCGAATGTGGCGGCGGGCACCGTGAACACCGAGTGGGGGCCGTTGACGGCCGCCGACCGGGATCTGATCGTGCGGGTGCGGCTGGCCGGGCTGTGGGAGCTGCCGGCCGGTCAGCAGGCGATCGAGCGGGCGCCCAGCCAGGCGATCAAGGAGGCCGGGGACCATCTCATCGTCGGCCACACCGACCTCGACAAGCGGGTCCGGATCGTCGCTGCCCAGCTCAATGTCGCGCTGCCCAATGTGCCGAACGAGCAACAGCAGGGCTGGCTGCAGGAGATGAGCGCGGCGACCGGCGCCGAGTACGAGTACAAGTTCGTCAACCTGCTGCGGGCCGCGCACGGCAAGATCTTCCCGGCCATCGGCGCCGTACGGAACAGCACGCGCAACACCCTCGTGCGGCAGCTGGCCTCGGACACCAACCAGACCGTGCTCGACCACATCACGATCCTGGAGAAGACCGGACGGGTCGACTTCGACGCCATCGCCAACGGGATCGCCAACACCTCGACCGCCAGCCCGACCGGTCCCGCGGCACCGTTGCCCGGCCAGGTGGCGCCCTCCGCGCCGGCCGCCGAAGCGAGCGGCGACGTCGGCGCCACCTCACGGCCGTCCCCGGCGGCGCCCGGCACGGTGAACACCGGCCGACCGGATCCGGTCGACTCGAACGGCGTGCTGGGCTAGGGCCTGCCCCGGCCGTCCAGGTCCCGGCCCCGAACCTCAAATGTTGCTCTGAAAGTGACGCGGCCGAGGTTCGGGGCCCGGCCCGTGGGCGATACCCCCGTCACACCGAACAGCGGACTTGTGGAGTTCATGGGGTTCATGGCTCGCCTGGCGGACGGGGACGGACGATGGAGCGACTGGGAACAGGCATCGGCTGGCGGCCGGAGATCGCGGACGCCGTGGAGCGCATGCCGGGCATCGACTGGGTCGAGGCCGTGGCCGAGAACGTCTGCCCCGGCCACCTCCCCGACTCGCTGCTACGGCTGCGCGAGCGCGGCGTGACCGTGATCCCGCACGGCGTCTCCCTGGGCCTCGGCGGCGCCGACCGGCCGGACGAGGCCAGGCTGACGGCGCTCGCCGAGCGGGCCGAGGCGCTGGGCGCGCCGCTGGTCACGGAGCACATCGCGTTCGTCCGCGCGGGCGGCTCCCTGACCGCGTCCCCGCTCCTCGAAGCCGGCCACCTGCTGCCCGTACCGCGCACCCGGGACGCCCTCGACGTGCTCTGCGAGAACATCCGCATCGCCCAGGACGCACTGCCCGTACCGCTCGCGGTCGAGAACATCGCCGCGCTGCTGGCCTGGCCGGGCGAGGAGATGACCGAGGGCCAGTTCCTGTACGAACTGGCCGACCGCACCGGCGTACGGCTCCTCATCGACGTCGCCAACCTGCACACCAACCACGTCAACCGCGGCGAGGACCCGGCCAAGGCCCTCGCCGAACTCCCCGTCGAGGCCATCGCGTACGTCCATGTCGCGGGCGGCGTCGAACGCGACGGCGTCTGGCACGACACCCACGCCCACCCCGTCCCCGCGCAGGTCCTCGCCATCCTGACCGACCTCGCGTCCCGCGTCTCCCCGCCGGGGGTGCTGCTGGAGCGCGACGACAACTTCCCCGAACCGGCCGAGCTGGAGCGGGAGTTGGAGGCGATTCAAGGAGCGCTGACCAAGGGGTGGGCGCGGTCCGCCGCGAGCAGGGTGCCCTCACGGGAGGCGGCACCCACGCCCGAGGCCACCGGCACCGCCGCCTCCGCTCAGCCCGCCCCTTCCACCGCTCCCACTCCCCCGGCCGCACCGCGGTCCTCCGACGGCACCCGCCAGCGTCTCGCCCTCGCCCAGACCGCCCTGCTCTCCGCCCTGGTCGCCGGTACTCCCGTCCCCGACGGGTTCGACCGGGTGCGGCTCGGTGTGCAGGCGCGGGCGCTCGGGGTGAAGCGGGCCGATGTCGTGGCCAAGGTGGCTCCCGAACTGCCGGAGATCCTCGGGGACTTGTACCGGCCGGCCTTCCTCGCGTACGCGCACTCGCACCCGATGACCGGCGGTTACCGGCGTGACGCGCTGGACTTCGCCGGGCAGGTGCTGCTCTCGGGCGGGCCCGAGGACGCCGAGGTGCGGCGGGAGTTGCGGGAGTGGTGGCTGGAGCGCTCGGGGCCGGCCCCGCGTTCGACGCGGCCAACGGTCCGGCTCGCCCGCGCCACCCGGCGGGTCCTGCTGCGCCGTTGAGGGGTCGGGACCGCGCTGACGTGGGGCCTTGGAAGGCGACAGTGACTCCACAGTAATATTGCGGTCCCGCACGAGAAGCGCACAGAAAGCACACTCACGTGCGGTGCCGTAACAGGAGGCACCCCATGCGACCGCGACCCCCCGTAAAGGGCCGAGGCATATTCAGTGGCACAGGCGTCATCATCATGGGCCTGACCGCGACCCTGGCCGCGCTGGTCTTGCCGGTCTGGTCCTACGCCGACCGGTCCGGGACGACCGGTGCGAGCGTGCTCAACGACCAGACCGTGACGACGCAGTACGGGCCCTTGTCCGCCCTGGACCGGGACTTCGTCACCAAGGTCCGGCTGGCCGGGCTGTGGGAGCTGCCCGCCGGCCAGCAGGCCGAGGAGAAGGGCACCACCGCGGCCGTACGGACGGCGGGGCAGCACCTCGTCGACGGGCACACGTTCCTGGACGAGCGGGTGCGCGACGTCGCCGCCCGGCTCGGGCTGCCGCTGCCCAACCAGCCCAACGCGCAGCAACAGCAGTGGCTCGCCACCCTGAACGCGGCGCAGGGCGTGGACTTCGACCGCGAGTTCGCCAACATCCTGCGCCTCGCGCACGGCAAGGTGTTCACGGTGGTCGCGCAGGTCCGCGCCACCACCCAGAACTCCCTGGTCCGCGCCCTCGCCGACGACGCGAACACGACCGTCCTGGACCACATCAAGGTCCTGGAGGCCACCGGGTACGTCGACTTCGGCGCGCTGGCCCGGGACATGGCCGCGTCGAGTTCGCCCGTACCCAGCGTCTCCGCCGCCGCCGACCCCGGCCAGGTCGTCCCGCTGGCCCCGTCGGTCTCCCCGACCTACACCCTCCCGCCGGCCGCCTCCAGCCCACCGGCGCCTGCGCAGCCGTAGAACGTTTTCGGCCGTAGTTCGTTTCCGGACATTCGGAACGTCACATACCGACAACGCTCCGTCCGGATTGTGAACAAGGCATGGCGTCACGCTGGGCCTTTGGCATAGAAACGTGGCATGTTCTGGGTCCTTCTCCTGCTCCTGGCCTGGGCCGTCGCCGGCACGGCGTGCACGCGGCTGTGCCTGGCCGCCGTCAGAGCGGCGGCCGTCGACGCGGACGACACGGGCACGGGACACGATCTGACGCTCTACGAGGCGGCGTTCCTGTCCGGCGGTCCCGCGCGGGTCGCCGATCTGACGCTCGTCTCCATGGCGCGGCAGCACCGGCTGCTGCTCGCGCACACCGGCTGGGCGACCGTCGTCGACCCGCGCGGCCGGGACGCCATCGAGCGGTCGGTGATAGGCGCCATCGGGCCCGACGGGCAGTCCAGGATCGGCCCGGTGCGGGCCACCGCGGCGGCCACGGACGCGGTCCGCGACGTCGCCGCCCGGCTCGTCGACGCGGGTCTGGCCGTACCGGACGGGAGTACTACGACGGTTGCGTCCGGGGTGCGGCAGGTGCGGGCCGCCGCGCTAGTGGTGCTCGCGCTGGGCGCGACCGCGCTGCTGACGCCGGGGGCCGAGATGCCGCAAGGGCTGGTCGCGCTCTGGTTCGCGCTGCCGCTGGCCCTCACGCTGAGCTGTCTGGCCATCGCGCGGGTCGAGGTGCACCCGTACTCGCGCTGGGCCTCCCCGGCCGGTCAGCGGCTGCTGGGCACGCTGGCCCGGCATGCGGGCGCCGGGGACGACCGTACGTATCTGACGTCCGTCGCCGTGCGCGGCATCCGCGCGGTCGGTGAGCCGGATCTGCGGGCGGCGTTCGCGCACCGCGAGCAGTACGAGTGGCGCCGCTGACCACAGCGTGAAGGCGCTCCCCGGGGGCGCACAGGGGTCATTGGGGCCGACACCGCCCGATGGTGCTTGCCTTCGCCAACAGCCGAACGAAACATCCCTTTTGTTGCTGCCGTGCTCCGAAGGGATACCCCACCATGCGAGCCGCCGCCCTGTACTCGGCCGCCGGGTCCTTGCTCCTCACCACCCTCGTCGCCACCCCGGCCACCGGTACGCCGGGCGTTCCCGGCATCCGCGCGGCCGAGTCGACGGGCACCACGCTGGCCGCCGCGCACGCCCGGGCCGCGGGCATCACCTTCGGGAAGTGCCCCGACGCGCAGGACCTGCCCGGCGTCATGGAGTGCGGCACGGTCTCCGTCCCGCTGGACTACGCGCACCCCGACGGCAAGCAGATCAGACTGGCCGTCAGCCGCGCCCGGGCCACCCACAAGGACCCGCACAACAGCAAGCGCAGAGTGCCCGGCCAGGGCCCCCTGGTCTACAACCCGGGCGGCCCCGGCGCCTCCGGCCTCTACTTCCCGCTGATCGGCATGCTCCCCGAGTGGAAGCGCATCGCGTCGGCCTACGACCTCGTCGGCTACGCCCCGCGCGGTGTCGACAAGTCGGCGCCGCTGTCCTGCGTGGACCCCAAGCACTTCTTCAAGGGACCCTCGCAGTCACCGACGTACCCCTCTGAGTCGTACAAGAAGGAGCGCGTCGCGGAGGCCAAGGCCTACGCGCGCGGCTGCGCCAAGCGCTCCGGCAGCAAGCTCCGCTTCTACAACTCCCTGAACAACGCCCGCGACCTGGACGTCCTGCGCGCCGCACTCGGCGAGGACAAACTGACGTTCATGGGCGCGTCCTACGGCACCTACTTCGGGGCGCTGTACGCGACGCTGTTCCCCTCGCACGTACGCCGCATGGTGTTCGACTCGGCGGTGAACCCGGACCCCGAGCAGGTCTGGTACCGCAACAACCTCGACCAGTCGGCCGCGTTCGAGGGCCGCTGGACGGACTTCCGGGAGTGGATCGCCAGGCACGACGACGTCTACGGCCTCGGCGACACGGCGGCGAAGGTGCTCGGCAGCTACCGCAAGGCCGAGGCGCGGCTCGCCGAGAAGCCCGCGGGCGGCAAGGTGGGGCCGGCGCAGTTGCAGGGCGCGATCCTGTCGGCCGGGTACTACGACGACTACTGGCCGCACAGCGCCGCCGCGCTGTCGTCGTACCTGAAGGGCGACCCGAAGCAGCTGATCCAGCAGGCCGGACCGACCCCGGAGGCGGCCGTCGAGGCGGAGAACGGCAACGCGGTCTACACGGCCGTCGAGTGCAACGACGCACCCTGGCCGACCGAGTGGAGCGTCTGGGACCGGGACAACACCCGGCTCGCGCGTGTGGCGCCGTTCGAGACCTGGGACAACGTGTGGATGAACCTGCCGTGCGCGTACTGGCCCGAGCCGCGTCAGCAGCCCCTTGATGTGCGGACGGGGCCGGGTGAGCTGCCGCCGGTGCTCATCCTTGCCGCCGAGCGGGATGCCGCGACCCCGTATGACGGCGCCCTCGAGTTGCAACGGCGGCTGTCCGACTCGGTGTTGGTGACCGAGCGGGATGCCGGGACGCATGGGATCGCGGGGGGATCCAACAAGTGCGTCAACGGGTATCTGGACGCGTATCTGCTGGAAGGGCGGCTGCCGGAGCGGCGCGCGGCGTGCGCACCCCACCGGGAACCGAAGCCGACCACTGCGGGGCGAGGGCGCCGATAGCGGAGGGCCTGAATCATCACCCGAGGGCGAGGCCGCGCCGACAGGCGCGGTCTTCCACTCGGATCACGGTACATAGCCCTCATAAAGACGACATCTCACACTGAAGCGCTTACATCTGCCGCCTTTCCACTTCACCCACCGCCAATGGACCAGAAAGTTCTCGAAGCGCAGCAATGGGTGAACGCCACCTACGGCAGCCTGTCCGGCTATGTCGCCTGTCCGGAGGACGGCAACACCGGCTGGTCCACCATGTACTCCCTGACCATGGGGCTCCAGCACGAGCTGGGCATCACGACACTGTCCGCCAACTTCGGGCCGACCACCCTGGCCGATCTGGCCCTGCACGGCGACATCGGGCCCTCCGAGACCAACAAGAACCTGGTGAACATCGTCCAGTACGGCCTGTTCTGCAAGGGCTACTGGGGCGGTGACGGAGACGGCGTGTACGGCACGCTCACCTCCGAGAGCGTCCAGAGCCTCAAGTCGGACGCCGGCCTGGACGGGGACGGATCCGTACAGCCGAAGGTGTTCAAGGCCCTCCTCACCATGGACGCCTACATACTCCTCTCCGGCGGGTCGAGCACCGTCCGGAGCATCCAACAGTGGCTGAACGGAAGGTACTTCGCAGACCGCGACAACTTCTATCTGATCCCTTGCGACGGGCACTTCTCCAGGGGCGTCCAGACCGCGCTCATGCAGGCCATCCAGTACGAACTGGGCGTCCCGACCGACTCCGCCACCGGCAACTTCGGCCCGACCACCCAGGCCGGACTGGCCGCCACCCCCCTGTCGGACGGATCGACGGGGGTGTTCGTCCAGCTGTTCTCCGCAGCCCTGGTGTGCAACGGCGCCAGCTCCGACTTCACCAGTACCTTCACCGGCCTGTCGGACGACGTCAGCAGCTTCCAGAAGTTCTCCGGTCTCGTCCAGAACGGGACCGCCGATTACGAGACCTGGTGCCAACTCCTCGTCTCCATGGGCGACGCCGACCGGCCGGGAACCGCCTGCGACTGCATCACCACGATCACCGACGACCGCGCCGAAGCGCTGAAGGCCGCCGGGTACACCATCGTCGGGCGCTATCTCGACGAGAGACCCTCGGACAATTACCTCAACAAGCGGATACAGCCCGGCGAACTGGACACCATATTCCAGAACGGAATGCGAGTGTTCCCCATTTCGCAGTACAACGGTGGCTCCGCCGGCTACTTCACCTACCCACAGGGGTACACCGACGCACTGGGGGCCCATACGGCGGCTGTCGGCTACGGATTCGACCCCGGCACCGTCATCTATTTCTCCGTCGACTTCGACGCCACCGACGACGACATCTCCAACCACATCATCGACTACTTCCTCGGGGTCTCCAGCGGCCTGGCATCGCAGGGAAAGCGCTACATCTACGGGGTCTACGGCTCCCGCAACGTCTGCTCCCGGGTGACCGACGAGGCATACGCGGCGCACTCGTTCGTCTCCGGAATGTCCTGGGGATACTCCGGGAACCTGGGCTACCCGCTGCCGGCGAACTGGGCTTTCAACCAGATACAGACGCTCTCCACCGGCTCGGGCACGGGCGCGATCAACATCGACAAAGACGTGCACCGGGTAGGCGCCGACAGCGGGGTCAACAAGGTCAACTCTCCCGCCAGCCCGCTCGACTCCTATCTGCAATACATCTACGACCTCTATCAGACGGCCGTCGCCTGGGGCCAGGGAGACCCGAACATCCGGGTCCTGGAATACCTGCGGTACCCGACATACACGGGTGTGACCACCGGCTGGACGCAGATCCTCTCGGACCCCGACGACGACTGGATCGCCTACGCCGATGCCAACGGGCCGGATCGGGTGCTCACTTACACGGACCCGGTGGCCGGCATCTCCATCAAGGTGCCCCACTTCGGGGCCACCGCGAACGGCGTCGCCGTGCGGGGTCAGGGCTCCGGTTCCACCACCAACCTCGGCGACTTCGCCGGCTGGGGTGGCGACCTCAGCACCTTCTACGGGGAGTGGCGGCGGGACTCCGACACCACCGCGTCGGGCTACACCTACTGCATGGACCGTCTGGCGAAGATCAACACGTCGTCGACCTTCATGATGGACGACCTGATCGAGGACGCGGACGGCTACCTCATCGGCATGCAGCTCAGCGACGGAAGCGGAACCACCATCGTGGACGCCGTCACGAACATGCTCCGGGGCGGGGGCGCCCTCAGCAGGTTCCGGCGCTTCTTCGACGCCCGCTACGGCGGCAACGGCAGCACCGTCTACGACACCGCGATGGACATGCTCACCAACCCCGGGATCGTGGCCGATCTGCGGATCGCCGCCATCATCAAGATGGCGGGGGCGCTCACACTCCAGCCCGCCATGCTCCCCGACGACCTGCTCGACCCGTTCGTGCAGGGCTACGTGGACACCCTGGTCGCGATCGTGGGCCAGGAGAACGCCTGATCCGACCGGTCCGATCGCCGGACCGCACCCGCCGGAAACTGGAACGACGACATGACACAGACGCCGCGCCACCCCGATGATCCCGCTCCCCGCCCGGCGCCTCCCGGGCCGGCCGGGCGAGGGGCCACGGGCAGGGCCCGGCGTTGGCTCACCCGCGACCTCACCGCCGTGTGGATCTGGACCTGTCTGCTGGGTATGTGCGGCAGTCTGGTCGCCGCCGCCCGGGCCGCGATCGCGTTCAGCGGCGTGCCCGATCCCGGCGACCAATGCGGGGCGCTCGGCGCCGACACCGACTTCGTACGGGTCGCCATCCGCGTCTTCCCCCCGTCGGCCCGCTGTGTCTTCCGGCAGCACCCGTCCTTCGAACTCGTCCCCCCATGGGTGTCCCCCGTACTGATCGTCTGCCTGGTGGCAACGGTGTCGGGAGGAGTCCTCGCGATCTACAGCGCCCTGCGCACCTGGACGTCCACCCGACGACAGACCCGCCTCCGGACCTGAAGGCTCACCAGAAAACGCACCTGTCAACGGACCCGACAACGGACCTGAAAACGGAGAGTGCCCGACGATGCGTGACGACACGACCGAAACAAGACCGAGCGGTACCCGGCCGACCCGCCGCGCGGTCCTGGCCACCGGCGTCGGCCTGGCCGGAGCTCTCTGGATCACCGGTACCGCCGCCGGTACGGCACGCGCGGCGACGGACTCCGGCACCTGGGACGGGTCCACCTCGCAGAACGGCTGGAAGGTGGCCCCCTCCGCCGGATCCGAGATCAAGACCCTTCGGATCGAGGGCAGCGACGTCTCGGTAGCCCTGCGGGAGGGTGCCTCCGCGACCCTCCTGCTGCACGTGGCCCGGCGCTTCCACTACGAGATCCACCCCCTGTCGAAGGGTGATGTCACCGGTCACTCGACCCACCGGAAGGTCGGTGCGGCCTTCGAGAGCAACTACCTCTCCGGCACCGCGCTCGCCATCCGTCCCCTGCTCTACCCGGTCGGCGTCACAGGCGGTTTCTTCCCCAGCGAACTGATCGTGCTGCGGGACATCCTCGCCGACTGCGAGGGCGCGGTCCGCTGGGGAGGCGACGAGCGCGGAGTGGCCAAGGAGAGCCACTTCCAGATAGACGTCAAGCCCGGCAGCGCACTGCTCCGGAAGGTCGCTGCGAAGATCGACGCCTGGGCCGTCACCCCGGGCGCCGGAGCCGGAGCCATCGACCCCTTCGTCCCGGCCAGGCGCAAGGCCGCCCGCGCGCTGGAACACCGCCAGGCGGCCTGACGGAACTTCCGGGTCGCCTAGGCGAGGCCGGCGATCAGTTCCGCGATGTCCTTGCGGCGGCCCGTGTAGAACGGGACCTCCTCGCGGACGTGCATGCGGGCCTCGGAGGCGCGCAGGTGGCGCATGAGGTCGACGATGCGGTACAGCTCGTCGGCCTCGAAGGCCAGGAGCCATTCGTAGTCGCCGAGGGAGAAGGAGGCGACCGTGTTGGCGCGCACATCCGCGAAGCCGCGGGCCATCTTGCCGTGGTCGGCGAGCATGCGGCGGCGGTCCTCGTCGGGCAGCAGGTACCAGTCGTAGGAGCGCACGAACGGGTACACGCTGATGTAGTTGCGCGGCGTCTCGTCGGCCAGGAAGGCCGGGATGTGCGAGCGGTTGAACTCGGCGGGGCGGTGCAGCGCCATGTTCGACCAGACCGGCTCCAGGGCGCGGCCGAGCTTCGTGCGGCGGAAGAGGTTGTACGCCTCCTGGAGCTGGTCGGCGGTCTCGGCGTGCCACCAGATCATGAGGTCGGCGTCGGCACGCAGGCCCGACACGTCGTACGTGCCGCGGACGGTCACGTCCTTCGCGGCGAGCTGGTCGAACAGCTCCTGGACCTCGTCGGCGTATCCGGCACGATCCTCGGGCAGCACGTCCTTCAGCTTGAAGACGGACCACAGCGTGTAGCGGATGGCCTCGTTGAGGTCCTTGGCCAGCTTGCCCTTGTTCGGGATGCGGCCGGGCTCGGTGGTGGGGGCGTCGTCGCTCATGGGGCTATTCTCCCGCTCCGCCGGAGGCGTTCGGCACCGGGTCGCCGGTCAGCCGCTCGACGGCCGCGTACGCGCTCGCGATGGTGGCCGGGATGCCGACGCCGTCGTAGGCCGCGCCGCACACCGCGAGGCCGGGCAGCTTGCCGACGTGTTCGCGGACGCGGGCCACGCGCGCGTGGTGGCCGACCGGGTACTGGGGCAGGCCGTCGGTCCAGCGGGTGACCCGGGTGGCGAGGGGCTCGGCGTCGAGGCCGGTCGCCTCGCGCAGGTCGTGGCGCGAGACGTCCACGAGGCCGGCGTCGTCGCGCTCCAGGATCGTCGTCTCGCCGTACCGGCCCACCGAGGTGCGCAGGACCAGCACGTCCGGGTTCTCGTCGGCGATCCAACCCCACTTCTGGGAGGCGAAGGTGGACGCCTTGATGGTGCGGCCGTCGACCGGCGGCACCAGGAAGCCGCTGCCCTGGGGGAGTTCGATGTCCGCTCGGCGGTAGGCGAGGGTGATCAGGGCCATCGAGGCGTACTCGACGGCGCCCAACTCGGCTGCGGCGCCCGGCGCTTCGGGCCGGAGCAGCTCGGCGGCGACCGGGGCGGGTACGGCGACGATCACGCCGTCGGCGACGATCACGCGCTCTCCGGCGACGACCCGCCAGCCCGATGCCCCGCTCCGGCGCAGCTCCGTCACCGGTGTGCCGGTGACGATCTCGGCGCCCCGCGCGCGGACCGACTCGGCGACGGCGAGCGGCAGTTGGCCCACTCCGCCCTGGATGCCCATGAAGACCGGGCCGGTCTGCTGTGCGGCGGCGGCGCGCTCCTGGATGCCCCGGACGGCCTCGGTGAGGGAGTCGTGGGTCTGCGCGGCCTGGAACAGCTGCGGGACGGCGGAGCGCATCGAGATGCGGTACGCGTCGCCCGCGTAGACACCGCCCAGGAGGGGCTCGACGAGGCGGTCGACGACCTCGCGGCCGAGGCGTGCCGCCACGTACTCGCCGACCGCGACGTCGTCGCCGACCTCCGTGCGGGGCAGGTCGGCGTCGCGCTCGATGCGGGCCAGGCCTTCTTCCGAGAGCACCCCGGAGAGCGCGGACGCCGTGCCGGGGACGCCCATGACATGGCCCTTGGGCATGGGGCGCAGGGCACCCCGGGTCCAGATCGACGCGGTGGCCGTGGCGGGCGGCTGGAGGCGGTCGGTGAGGCCCACCTCGCGGGCCAGCGCGACGGCCTCGGGGCGGCGGGCCAGCATCGACTCGGCGCCGAGGTCCACGCGGGCGCCCGCGATCTCACCGGGCAGCAGCTTGCCGCCGACCCGCTCCGACGCCTCGACGACGGTCACGCGCACGCCTCTGTCCAGCAGCCGGTGTGCGGCGGCCAGCCCCCCGATCCCGGCGCCGATGACGACGACATGCCCTGTGCCCGTACGAGTCTCCACTTCGCGCATGCCCCCAGCCTCTCAGACCCGACTGACAGTCCGGCTCCGGCCCGGTGTCCGGTGCGAGTCCCGACCGTGACCGCATCGGGACCGTTTCCGGCCAACGTCCCGGCCGGTCCCGGCGTCGAAGGAGCGTCAGTCGTCACGACGACCCTCGGGGGTAGCGACACATGCGCACACGACACTCCATACGGCCGATCCAGGCCCTGGCCGGACTCCTGCTGGCCTCGGTGCTCGCGCTGGCCGGGTGCAGCGGCGCGAACGACAAGAGCGCCACGGCCAGCGACGCGGGCGCGGGGGCCGACAGCAAGGCCGCCGCTCCACAAGAGGGCGCGTCCGGCAGCGGCAACGCCCGGAACACCAAGACGGCACCCAAGCTCACCGCGAGCAGCATCATCCGTACGGCCTCGCTGTCCGTGCGGGTCAAGGACGTACCGAAGGCGCTCGACGAGGCACGTACCACCACCGAGAACGCGGGCGGGTTCGTCGGCAACGAGTCCACCAGCCTCGACGGACAAGGGCACGAGCGCACCCGGGTCGTCCTGCGGGTGCCCACCGACAAGTACGACGAGGTCCTCACCGACCTGGAGGGCGCGGGCAAGCTCCTCGACCGGACCGCGAAGGCGCAGGACGTCACCGATCAGGTCGTGGACGTGGAGAGCCGCATCACCTCGCAGCGGGCCAGCGTGGCACGCGTGCGTGAACTGATGGACCGGGCCACCAGGCTCAGCGATGTGGTGCAGCTGGAGGGCGAGTTGAGCACCCGCGAGTCCGACCTGGAGGCGCTGCTCGCCCAGCAGGCCTCCCTGAAGGACCGCACCGGCCTGGCCACCATCACCCTGTCCCTGTCGCAGACCCCGGTGGCGAAGGCCGCCGCGAAGGACGACACCCCCGGCTTCGTGGACGCCGTGGCGGGCGGCTGGCACGTCTTCGTGACGATGCTGCGCTGGATCGCCCTGGCGCTCGGCGCGGTCCTGCCGTTCGCGGCCGTGGCGGCGCTGGCGCTCGTCCTGTGGCTGCGTCTCGTACGGCCGCGCCGGGCCGCGGCCGCGCCGGCGGCCACCGCGGTGGGCCCGCTGCCGGTGGCCCGTCCGGTACGGCCGGAGGAGGAAGGCGGGCAGGACTGAAATGACCGGTCCCCGTAGCGTGTTCGCATGAACATGAGCCGTGCGAGGGGTACCCGGGAACGACTGGTCGTCATCGGCGGCGACGCCGCGGGCATGTCCGCGGCGTCGCAGGCACGTCGCCTCAAGGGGCCGGACGAGCTGGAGATCGTGGCCTTCGAGCGCGGCCACTTCACCTCGTACTCGGCGTGCGGCATCCCCTACTGGGTGGGCGGCGACGTCTCCGCACCGGAGGAGTTGATCGCCCGCACCCCCGAGGAGCACCGCGAGCGCGACATCGACCTGCGCATGCGCACCGAGGTCGTGGAGCTCGACGTCGCGGGCGGGCGGGTACGCGCGCGTGACGTCGATTCCGGGGCCGAGTCCTGGACGTCGTACGACAAGCTCGTGATCGGGACCGGCGCGCGGCCGATCCGCCCGGACATGCCGGGCGTGGACGCGCCCGGGGTGCACGGGGTGCAGACGCTCGACGACGGGCAGGCGCTGCTCGACTCGCTGGCACGCACGCGTGGGCGTCGTGCCGTGGTGGTCGGGGCCGGGTACATCGGGGTCGAGATGGCGGAGGCGTTCGTCAACCGCGGGTATGACGTGACCGTCGTCAACAGGGGCAAGGAACCGATGTCCACGCTCGACCCGGACATGGGGCGGCTGGTGCACAAGGCAATGGAGGGCCTGGGCATCACCATGGTCGACGACGCCCGGGTCACCGAAGTGCTCACCGGGGACGACGGGCGGGTGCGGGCCGTGGTCACGGAGGACGCGGAGTACCCGGCGGACGTGGTGGTCCTGGGGATCGGCGTACGCCCGGAGACGACGCTCGCGAAGGCCGCCGGGCTGCCGGTCGGGCAGCACGACGGGCTGCTCACCGACCTGGCGATGCGGGTGCGCGGGCACGAGAACATCTGGGCAGGCGGCGACTGCGTCGAGGTGCTCGACCTGGTCTCCGGGCAGGAGCGGCACATCGCCCTGGGGACCCACGCGAACAAGCACGGGCAGGTCATCGGCACCAATGTGGGCGGCGGTTACGCCACCTTCCCCGGGGTCGTCGGTACGGCCGTGAGCAAGGTGTGCGACCTGGAGATCGCCCGTACCGGGCTGCGCGAGAAGGACGCCCACCGCGCGGGCCTGCGGTTCGAGGCGGTCACCATCGAGTCGACCAGCCGCGCGGGCTACTACCCGGAGGCCGCCCTGATGACGGTGAAGATGCTCGCCGAGCGCCGTACCGGCCGTCTCCTGGGCGTGCAGATCGTCGGCCGGGAGGGCGCCGCGAAGCGTGTCGACATCGCGGCGGTCGCCCTCACGGCCCGTATGACGGTGGAACAGATGACGGCCCTGGACCTGGGGTACGCCCCGCCGTTCTCACCGGTGTGGGACCCGGTCCTGGTGGCGGCCCGAAAGGCGACCGCCAAGGTCCAGGCCGGCCTGCGCTGAACGTGCTTACGCGGTTCCGTTGATGCGGTCTATGGCCTGCCGTGCCTGCTCGGCCGGCGGCCTGGCGGGCAGCGAGGACACCGACGCGCTCGGCGGCACCATCGCGGCGGGCTGCGCCCCGGCCGGCTTCGCGTGGGCGCCCAGCGCGTTGGACCTCAGCCGGTTGCTCACCGCCTCGTCCAGGGTCACCGGCCGCTGCATCTGCGCGGCGAGCCGGCCCGCCTCCTGACCGAGCCTGGCGACGTCCTCCCAGGGGAGGCGCACCACCAGGGAGATCTCGGCCTCGCCGTCGGGCGTGGCGGTCATCTGAGGAGAAATTCGGTCGTTCATCGCCTGTTCCTCACGTCGTCCCCGCGACACGCCTTCCCCGCGCCGCGGGCGGTTGAGGAGACATACGCACAGGCGGACGGCGGTGTTCACCGGTTCGCCGCGCGTATCGCGGGCACTAATCCCTTGTGGTCATCCCCGTCCATGACGTGAACCCGGTGCGCCGCACCCCCTGGGTGACGTATGCGCTCATCGCCGCGAACGTGCTCGTCTTCCTGTCCACACCCGGAATGGCGGGTTCTGTGGCGGGCGGCAGCGACCTCTCCCAGCTGTGCCATCTACAGGCGTTCCTGGACCACTACGCGGCCGTACCGCGGGAGTTGATCCACCACCAGATGCCGCAGCTCGTCCCGACCGGCGCCGTCCAGGCCGGCCCCGGCGGCCCGACCTGCGCGGCCGGCCCACCGGGCTACGACAAGTCGGCGCCCCTGAGCGTCTTCACCGCGATGTTCCTGCACGGCAGCTGGATCCACCTGCTGGGCAACATGCTGTTCCTGATGATCTTCGGCAACAACGTCGAGGACCGCATGGGCCACATCCGCTTCACGCTCTTCTACGTGGTCTGCGGTTACGCGGCGGGCTACGGCTTCGCGCTGCTCAACGACGACTCGGCCGACCCGCTGATCGGCGCCTCCGGGGCGATCGCCGGTGTGCTGGGCGCCTATCTGGTGCTGTACGCGAAGGCCAGGGTGTGGGTCCTGGTGCCGTTCCTGCTCTTCCTGCCGCTGCGCCTGCCGGCCTGGCTGGTGCTGGGTTTCTGGTTCGTGCTCCAGGCGTTCTACTCGTCCGGCGAGGGCGTCTCCGACGCGGGCACGGTGGCATACGAGGCGCATGTCGTCGGGTTCCTGGTGGGCATGCTGCTCGCCTGGCCGCTCAAGGCGGGCACGCCCCCGCCGCCGGAACCGCGCGGCCTGCTGTTCGGCAGGCGGGCGAGGCCCCGGCACACGTGGTGAGCGCTGTTATCGGACCGTCTGCGTGTGGACGTACTCGACGAGCCGGGTGAGCGCGTCCGGATCGGTGGACGGCATCACGCCGTGCCCGAGGTTGAAGATGTGGCCTTCCAGGTCCTTCGCCGAGTCCAGGACCTCGCGGGTCTTCGCCTCGACGGCCTCCGTGGGGGCGAACAGGACGGCCGGGTCGAGGTTGCCCTGAAGGGCCTTGCCCGGGCCGACCCGGCGGGCAGCCTCGTCCAGCGCGACGCGGTAGTCGACGCCGACGACGTCCGCTCCGGCCTCCCCCATCAGGCCGAGCAGCTCGCCGGTGCCGACGCCGAAGTGGATGCGGGGGACGCCGTAGCCCTCGACCGCCTTGAGGACCTTCGCGGAGGCGGGGAGCACCGAGCGGCTGTAGTCGGCCGGGGAGAGGGCGCCGGCCCAGGAGTCGAAGAGCTGGACGGCGCTGGCGCCCGCCTCGATCTGGACCTTGAGGAAGGCTGCCGTGATGTCGGCGAGGCGGTCGAGGATGTCGGCCCACAGCTCGGGGTCGCCGTACATGATCGCCTTGGCGTTCTCGTACGTGCGGGACGGGCCGCCCTCGATGAGGTAGCTCGCGAGGGTGAACGGTGCGCCGGCGAAGCCGATGAGGGGGGTCGAGCCGAGCTCGGCGGTCAGCAGGCCGATGGCCTCCGTGACGTAGGAGACGTCCTCGGGGGTGAGGTCGCGGAGCTGGGCGAGGTCGGCGCGGGTGCGGATCGGGTTCGCGACGACCGGGCCGACGCCGGGCTTGATGTCGAGGTCGATGCCAATGGCCTTGAGCGGGACGACGATGTCGCTGAAGTAGACGGCCGCGTCCACGTTGTGCCTGCGCACCGGCTGGAGGGTGATCTCGGCGACCAACTCGGGCCGCGTGCAGGACTCCAGCATGGGGATGCCCTCGCGCACCTTGTGGTACTCCGGCAGCGAGCGCCCGGCCTGCCGCATGAACCACACGGGTGTGTGCGGAACGGGCTCACGCCTGGCCGCCTTCATGAAGGCGGAGTCGTAAGTGGCGGTCGGCTGCTGGCCCGCGGGGCTCTGGTTGGCACTCACGGGGCCAAGTCTCGCACGGCGCCAGAAGGCGATTACACGGTGTGCTGAGCGGAAGAGCGGGTGTCTAGTCCCGCACGATGCCTCCGTTCCCCTTAATCTTCCCGCATGGCTGCGGCTCAGGGACGATTGTCGGATGGCGCTGACGGGATGGACGACTCCGGCCGTGGAGAACACCCTGTCCGCCTGGAGCCGCACCGCCACCCACGACCAACTAGAAGCCGGGCCCAGCCTCGACGACCTCGGCGGCCCAGCCGCTGTCGCCGCCGAAGCATCCCAACTGGCAA